>DALYES010000038.1:0-7981 GCA_031972435.1 Minisyncoccota bacterium | reverse complement strand
ATTTTGCCATATCACATAATGTTACTATGTGTTGCAATTAATTATTGAACTTAGCGGTACACATATTGACATAAATCATTTTTAATGTATTACTAAAGATAGATTCACACTAACCTATATGTGGAGGTACTTATTATGTATCCAAGATTACTTGATGGCGCTCAATTGCGGGCACGAATCAAAATGACTAAGCAAAATGATGAGTTTGTTGCTATCACACCATTTGGAGAGAAATATGTCCTTGAGGAATGGGTGTACAATGTTCTTTCACAATGTAATGGAGTAAGACCTGATTCCACCATCCTCAATTTTTCTCTTTTAGGAGAGCAGTTCGGTAATGAATTACTCGAAGTCATCTCGTTTGAAGAAAGCCCTCGGAAAATTCTTTCCAATAACCAAGTACGGAAAGTAGAGGGTCTAATCATTCCGTGCGAAATAGCAGTTTGGCATACGACAAATATGTGCAATATGAAGTGTGGTCATTGCTATTATATGTACGATGCACATGAGCAAGATAAGCACAATTTCTCAACGCTTGAAGTTCTTAAAATTGCTCAGAATCTTTCTGAGTTAGGTGTTGAAATGGTGCGCATTTCCGGTGGTGAAGCAACACTTAGTCAAGATTATCTTGAGTTTGTAATTTCAGTACTTACTGAAATGTATTCAATCCAGGTTATTCTTAACACAAACGGTTGGAAGAAACAGAATCGGGTAATAGAAATGTGCGCAAACAATCCATTTGTTCGTGCAGTGCAGATAAGTGTTGATGGCACTGAGTCGGTGCACAACGCACTACGTGGGGTATCAAGCTTTTCGGAAATACATGCCAACATCAAAAGATATACTGATGCTGGGATATACGTTCGAGTGGTGTCTATGCTCACAAAAGAATGGCTGGGTGCAGAACACATTAAAGATTCATTTGAAGCAATTCGGGAATCTGGTGCTCACGAGTGGCTTATCGAAGTCCCATCTGTTACTGGTCGTTGGGGGGTTGAAAACAGCCTCACACCAGAGCAAGTAACAAAGGCGGCACATACATTTTATGATCTTCTAACCACAGAGAACCATAGACTATGTTCGTTTTCGTTCAATCAGGTGTTCGATTACCCAGACAAAAGTTTCACCCCAAAAAAACTTACCGATCCAATGTGTTCTCACGACAAAGGAATGCTTTCTTTTGGACCTGAGGGTGTCTCATTTTGCACCTTATTCCGTGATCAGTTTGGTAAACGAATGAGTAATTTTGGTTCTATAGCAGCATCAAACGCAAAAGATGTTTGGCATGATATAGCCATTGAACGAGTAGGGCGAACAATCGGAGATAACCCCGCATGTTCCGAGTGCGAGTTGTTCTCAATTTGTCAGGGTGGTTGTCCGGGACAATATGCAGATCCTGTAAACTTCAGTGGTTGTGACAATCATTCGCGAGTATTGGCGCTAGCCCGAAAGCAATTCTGTAGCAATCTTGGCATCGAACCATATTAAGGAGGGATAAACGATGAAGCTTATACCAATAACCAACGTCGATCAAGCTGCTTTCGTCTCAAGTTGTTATTGTTCATGTGACACACAAGGTCTCTTCCAGCAAACATTTTCAGTTACGGCTGAGACTATTTTGAAAAGACTCACTAGTGAGCGGCAACTTTTGCTAATCAGGCACCAGCGCAGAGATGTGGGCTATGCCTATGCTAATTATGTTCGAAGATTTGATCAGTATGAGATAGGTGTGACTTTACTCTCAGCGTACAGAGGAATAAGTCTTGGTAAACAAGCACATATATCTCTAATGAGCCGTTTGCTTGGTGATTGTAGAGTTACACGCCTGCAAGCGTTGGTTAGCAGCAAAAATCTAGCAGAGAGGAGAGTGCTTGAGAGTCTTGGATTCCAAACTGAAGGTGCAATGGTAAAAGCTGGAAAAATTGATGGTCAATACCACGACATCATCCTGTATGCTATCAATACTCAGTTTAGATAATTCCAGGCAGGTTTGACAAAAAACTCTTGAATCTGTAGTATCAATTAGATGCTTACGCATCTAATTCAATCAACAACTTTCAAAAGGAGAAAGTCATGAAGAAAACATCTCAAACGAGACGTACTTCGCAAGGTGGTTGGGCTGTGGACATCAAGAAGCGCACGCGCTAAAGATTACTCTCCATCCACCTGAAACAACCAGCGCCCGACAACACGGGCGCTTTTCAATACAATTCTATCGCTAATAAATTGGTGTTGTTTTTTAAAAAAAGTGCCCCAAAATAGGGCACTTTTGCATCAGACAACTTCTGACCAAAGCAATCAGATATTCAACTAAAATAATTTATTCTCATTGCAGATTTTACCTCAGCCAACGTAGTTGCAGCAACTTCTCTAGCCTTATCGGTCCCTTCTCGCAATATTTCCATCACAAACTGAGGATTTTTGGCATACTCTTCGCGTCGTTCTCGGATTGGTGCAAGTTCTGCAGCCAAAACTTCAAATAGATGCTTTTTTACTTTAACATCCCCGAGTCCTCCACGACTGTAATGCTCTTTCATACTCTGAAGTGACTCCTTATCGGTGTCAAAAGCATCTAGGTACGTGAACACCGGATTACCATCAACTTGACCAGGATCCTCAACTCTTAGATGGTTTGGATCAGTGAACATAGACATCACTTTTTTTCGAAGTTCATCCTCAGATTCACGAAGTGCGATGACGTTGCCAATTGATTTTGACATCTTACTTTGGCCATCAGTACCAGGAAGTCTGGACTCTCCTTTTGGCGGAAGGATAGCTTCGGCTTCAACCAGTACTTCCTTGTTGTAAACTCGATTAAACGTTCTAACTATCTCGTTGGTCTGTTCAATCATTGGGAGCTGATCTTCACCAACAGGGACCAACTTCGCTTTGAAGGCGGTAATATCCGCAGCTTGACTTACAGGATAGACAAGAAATCCAGCTGGAATGCTTTGCCCAAAACCTTTTTGTTGGATTTCAGTTTTAACCGTTGGATTTCTTTGAAGACGTGCCACAGTTACCAAGTTGAGGTAATACAGAGTCAATTCAGCCAACTCTGCCACCTGTGACTGAATAAACATTGTCGTAAGTTTAGGGTCAAGTCCTACAGCCAAATAATCAAGCGCAACTTCAAGAACATTTAAACGAACCTTCTCAGGATTGCCAGCGTTATCGGTCAAAGCTTGCGCATCAGCAATCATTACAAACTGGTTATGATCCCGCTGCAATTGAACTCTTTTTTTTAAAGAGCCAACATAGTGACCGAGATGGAGCGATCCTGTTGGGCGATCCCCAGTGAGAACTATTGGTAAATTTTCGCGAATATTTTTGCTCATATTAATCACCTATGTAATGTACCAAAAGAAACTATACTTAAAAAGAGTATATTTATACCTGAACATGACAATATCACACAAATTACTTTTTGTCTATACAATTTTTTAAATTCTAGTTTGAAGTGCAACACCCTTCGAATACCATACATGGTGTTTTCCAGCTTAGTGGAAATGTGAACAGTCACGATTTTCCCCAAATTTTAATTTTTTACTGAAAAATGGGGTCAGAGAAAATGGGGTCAGCCACCATTTTTTTGGTCTTCCAACCTGACGGAGAACTTGTTCAATACCATGACGCGTGATCATAGAATCAACCCACACATCACTTCCGTACGGAATATTCTTTGTTTCTGAGCGTTCTATAGCACTCTCCTCATTTTTTGTGAGTGTAAATGGGGACACTTAAATTCTAGTTTGAACTGCAACATCCTCCGAATACCATACAAGGTGTTTCCCAGTTTAGAGACTTTCGTGGTCGATGATTTATCATCCACGCCACTTCCGCCACTTGTGCGTGAGTAATGGTATCGTGTTTTTCTTTCTTCGGAAAGTAGCGTCTCAATAATCCATTTGTATGTTCGTTTGTTCCTCGTTCCCACGGCGAGTGAGGATGAGCAAAATAAATAGTCAAATTCGGTATCTCTGTCTCAGTCATATCCCAATAAGCAAACTCTCCACCACGATCTGGGGTCAACGATTTGCATAATGCTGGTGGTAGTACCGAGAGTCGTGATACGAGAGCTTCGTGTACTGCATATGCAATTCCGACTCCTCCATTAATAAGTTCCGCAATCAGAAATTTGCTCTTGCGATCCACAACAGTGAGGATTGCAATCGAACGACTCAGCACCACCGTATCGCCTTCAAAATGACCCAGAGTAGTTCGAACACTGACTTCTTCTGGTCGAGTGGTAATTGACCGTATCGTAGTTGTCCACCCACGAGATGGGCGTTTGCTTGAGCCATAACTTCTCCGATATTTTCCGCAGCGAGGAAGAACTCGACGTAAGTCTGGTCGTGACTTTTGAATCCAAGTATATAGTGTTTGATGGCAAAATGATCCGATGGTATGAGCAATCACAGCGGGAGACCAATCTCCCCGACGATGTTTCCCCCGGAGCCGTTCCTCAATTGCGTGAGCTAGGACAGGATCATTTTCGATCTTTCGTTTGCAATATCTAGCTTTGAGTCTTCGTAGACAACATGCTTTTTGCGCTACCTTTGCGGTATACAATCCATTTGATCCTCGGTTGCGAGAAAGTTCTCTTGAGACTGTTGAATAATGAACTTCAATAATGTTGGCTATTGCACGAATAGTACTGCCTTGACCGACGAGTGCTTCAGTCACGACACGCTTTTCTTGCGTGAGGTGAATACGTTTTGTATGCTGTATATGACACATACCTGTTGTGATTATTGGTTGTTAAGCACTCCCAGTATATCCCAGCAGGTATTTGTTATTTTTAGTAGTTGAATACTATATTAAGTTTGTTGCGTTTCAAGTTAGAATTTAAGTGTCCCCATTTCCACAGAGATTTATTGTCCCTGTCCCCATTTCCAAGAGATTTATTGTCCCTGTCCCCATTTCCTTCAAAGGATTATGTTGATAATGGGAGCAATTCTCCCTGTTATCGTCAGTATCTTCTCAATGGAGCCATTCTTCTCAAATGTTGTTCCGTGGACATCGTTGTTTATTTTCTTTGCTAGTGGCATAGCATCCCTTGCTTCCATGGCGACCCCGATGTTCTATTTCAACGAGAGACTCGAGGAAACTCGTATCTCGGCCATCGTGTTCTTTGGGTGCATGCTCATCGTCGCTATCTTCACATAGGCAAGGTTGTGGACTTTCTTACCGCAAGCCGTCTGGCTTGCGGCGAGATTTTTGTCTTCTAACCTAAAATGCAACATCAACGTTTTTTATTTTGAATAGAGTTCACTGTGTGAACCTATTTCGTAGAAGGTAACCGTCGTCTTATCTTGTATGAAAAGTGCTCGAAAGTCAGCATTCACGTTCAAACTTTGATAGGGATATTTATTGCCTGTGAGCATATGTACATGGAGGAGGGGGTGCATTGGTTCCTCAAGAAAAAGCCGTAATCGAACGATAAACTGTTTTTGAATTGTACTCGGTAATTTTCGATACTGTTTCTCAAACTGTTTGTGGAAGAACACCTTCATACAGTGACTATAATGAACGCAAATATTTCACCGCATCGTCTGCTGATGAAAATGCTGGAGAAAGATTCTTCCCTTTTTGTGCTTCAAGAATGTGCTTCTCAATCCTGCGAGCGACACTCTGCTTAAGAACAGGATCTCGTGAAATAGTTAGTGCGCCTGTATGCACAAACTCCTTGAGGTAGGCATTTACAACTGTGGAGAGCGGAACACCAATATGCTTTGCAAGTGCTTGGGCGCGTTCCTTTACATCTGTATCAGTTTTTACATTGAGTACCGTTTTCATAATTTAACCATTGTATACACAACAGTTATTTTGTCAATATATCAACCTACACAAAAAACAACGTGATGAGGGGGAGGATGAGCCACCAGAAGAAGTTTTCTGCGGGGGCGAAGAGTGACTGGATGGGAGTACCAGGGGTGATGATTTCGGTCACGGGAAGCGCGTGGAAACTAAAAATCATGACGAGGATGGTGCCCATCACTGCGAGAAGAATCTTTTTCCAAAAGCGATGGAATGCGGGTTCGTAGTCATCGCCTGGAATGTGACGACGAAAGAGCATGGTGCCAGCCACGACAAAGGCAAGAAAGATGAGAATCTTTTCGATAGCGTTTCCGTCTCCCCCACCCTGTGTCACCTCATTGTAGTATGGGAATTTAATAGAGATGAGGAGCGCGAGGTAGAGTGCAAGGATGACATTGATGAGTGCGTAGCGCCCCTTTGCCATAGCATAGAGGAGGAGTACACCAAAGACCGAAAGCAAAAAGACAGACTCTTTGAGGAGGGAAACGATACTGTCGGTATCCATCAGACTATTATATCTTTTTTATGAGAATTTCTGTCTCGATGGACATAATTTCTGTGTATACTGCCACTATCGCACTATCACTAAACAAGTGTCTATTTGCACAATCGTAGGGGTCTGACCCCTACGATTTGGTAGGGGTCAGTATATAATGTATATATGCCAAGAAAGATCATTCCCCTTGTTACTGGTGAGATATATCACGTGTTCAATCGAGGAGTTGATAAGCGTGAAATATTTCATGACAAAACTGATTACATTCGATTTTATCAATCGATGTACTTGTTTAATACTATAGAGCCAATACTTAATTATTCACACGCTTGCACTTTAGTGTCTGATGATTCAAAAGAAAAACTCGTTCGTGTCCACGCATATTCACTACTTCCAAATCATTACCACCTACTGATTGAGCAATTGTCTGATGGGGGTATTAGTGAATTTATTAAAAGAGTTTCAGGAGGATTTACTTCATACTTCAATGAAAAATATGATCGATCGGGTGTATTATTTCAAGGGCGATTTAAACGTGTCCATATAACTACCGATGAGCAGTATAGGTATCTATTTGCCTATGTTAACGAAAATCATATCGTCCATATGATCCAACGCCCTAATGATATCTGTTACTCTAGTTCCACATATTTTCAAGGTTACCATCATAGTAAACTTGTCGATTTGAAGATGCTATACAATGCTGAAAAATCACAAGCGCTCGCAAAAGATATATACCAAAAAAGGCACAGTGAAATAACAATTATAGAATAGTCAATAACTTAAGTATCTAAATCGTAGGGGTCTGACCCCTACGATTTAGATGCCTTCTTTTTTGAGTTCCTCAATTAACTTTCGAGCAGAACGTGAAAGTTTTTCTGGAATATCAATCACAATCTTTACATGGAAATCACCGCGTGATGAGCCAACGGGAACCCCCTTCCCTTTGATACGGAGAATTTCACCATGCTTTACCCCTTCAGGGATTTTAATCTGGATTGTTCCATCGAGTGTCTCCACACCGTACGTCGCTCCGAGGAGTGCATCGGTGAGCTTGACGCGAAGTAAAGACTCAAGTGTGCTGTCAACGCGATGAATGCTCGCGTGTCGTTGGACGTGTACCTTGATGTACAAATCACCAGGGGTACCACCTCGCACGCCTTCACCACGGCCAGTCATCCGTATCATCTCCCCCGGTTCGATACCTGCAGGAATATCAATATCAATGATGTCTTCAGAACGTCGCACTCCTACACCCGCACAATCAGAGCACTTCTCTTTTGGAATTTTTCCGGTGCCAGTGCAGGCACTACACTCACGCACGGTCGCAAACTGTCCGAGGATACTCTGACGTGTCTCACGCACTCGGCCATTCCCGTTACAGGTGGTGCAGGTAGTCGTGTCGGTGTGTGGCTTTGCGCCTGAACCTTTGCAGGTGCTACACATGTTGTTCTTCGTGAGCTTGAGTGTGCGCTTTGTGCCAAAGACCGATTCCTTAAAGGTGAGTTCGATGTCGACGGAAATGTCATGTCCACGTGTCTGACGCTGACCTCCCCCACCACCAAACATGTCACCAAATCCTTGGAAGATATCGTTGATGTCAAACTCGACTCCTGCTCCCCCAAAACCTCCTTGGAAACCACCCCACTGGCCTTGCTGAGCTCCAGC
>DALYES010000037.1:3811-8022 GCA_031972435.1 Minisyncoccota bacterium | reverse complement strand
CATCCGCAGTCCGAAATATCGACCCCACGTTGTGCGCGCTGCGTATGTTGTGCAAAATCACAGATATAGCCATACCTACTGTGTGAGCCATGATACACTAAGAAAATAAAAGGCACAGCGTCGCCACATGCTCAATATTTTTCCCATTCAATTTCTTGCCCCACTTGCATACGCACTCTTGCGTGTCTGTGTTGGCTTCATACTCCTCCGTCTTGGCCGCAGACACCTCCACAATCGAGATGCGCTTGCCCCCATCTTTTCTTTCTCACTTTTTCCGTACGGTAGGTTTTTTGTGTGGTATCTCGGCCTCATTGAAATTGGTCTCGGAATTCTCTTTGTCGTGGGCCTCTTTACCCAAGTTGCCGCGCTCCTCGCAGCAATCCTCTCCCTTAAATTCATCGTCGTGCATCGGCGGTTTGCACACCCCCTCATTCCATCACGTATGTTCTACACACTCCTCCTTGCCGCATCTCTTTCCCTGTTTATTACTGGTGCCGGCATTTTCGCATTCGACCTCCCCATCTAGGCATGGAGCTCCAAAATACCAAATCGACAAGCAATGCAAATGTGGTATAGTTTCCCTGCGCAAATTAGGTGCTTTAGTGCTTAATATGTCCGCATGTCCCACCTTACAGGTGCTGTACACCTTTCGCAGCAACTGCTCAAGGTCTTGCGAAAGTCTCCCAGACTTTCTCACCCCTTTAAGGAAAGGCCGTACTGTACTATAAAAATATCCGCCCATAGCTCAGCCGGTAGAGCAGCTCCCTTTTAAGGAGAAGGTCCCAGGTTCGATCCCTGGTGGGCGGACAAATTATAAAACCACACATGTGTGTGGTTTTTATAATTTGTCCGCCCAAGCGAGCAATTTGTTTTGCTCGCGTCCAGGGGTCGAAAAGGTTGTCGAGATTTTCTGAAAGAAAATATCATACAACCTGAACAGTTCCTGTAAGGAAAGATTCCCTGGGGCGGACAGATTTGAACGAAGTGAAAATATGGCCGACCAAAAAACTGTTCGGTGGACAGTTTTTAAGGGATAGAAAACCTTGTGAGGAATTTTGCGAGCAGTCAACAGGTAAATGGATCGAGATAGCTGAGATGGAAACCAATATGTTCTGGTGATATAGTTTCGTTGTAGCAAGCTTTTGTATGAATTTAAAAGACTTTCGCAAATACTATTTTTTAGAAGAAGAGTACTTGGAAAAAGAGGTATATTCCGAGTTTCATGAAAAGGGGTTTTTAACAGCGGAACAATTTTTTGCAATCATTATCTGGAAACGAAATGCAAGTAAAACATTAATCAAAAGACGTCTACTGAATGGGCAATCTACTGAAAAATTAGAAGGGATTATTAAAGAACTTAGTTCAGATATTTTTAATGCTACTACTAAGGAAGAGAAATTACGAAGACTCCTTAAACGTAGATGTGGTATTGATATTTCAATAGCGTCAGCAATACTTACGATATTGTATCCAAAAGATTTTACTGTGTATGATTTTCGTGTTCGAGGAAGCGAAAGAGACATCACCACCTTACCATTAGAAGAAAAAATCGAGACGTATTTCAAGGAATATGTTGAGAAAGTTAAAGCATCAGAACCAAATCTTACCCTTAGGGATTGTGACAGAGCTTTATGGGGTAAGTCTTGGTATGAAGATTTGCAGGCTTTTATTAAAAAGAGCAATTGCATTTGTGACAATCCAGAATGTGCAAAGTGCCTTTCTGTTAATTGCGAGGACGATGCCTGCAAAGTACATACAAAGAAAAAGAAAGAGGCACGAAGGCGTTTGTTTCGTATAGATTCTCCCAGTGTGTAGAGATAGGTTGATTAATAGCTTGTTTGTATTAATTATTCGGATATGACACTTATATTTCAAATTGCAGGAGGCATAGTCTTAAGAACATTAAGAAATAAAGAATGAAATCAATCACAAACTTAATCAAGAAATTTCAATCCAGTATTTTTGCTAAATACTTGCGGAAGGTTTGGTTTTTTATAGTAATTTTCATAGCAGTTTTCTTTTATTCGTATCATCAGTTTGCTACTCTTCGAACAGAAAGAGAGTCTGGGAATTCCGTTCCATTATCAAGTATAGATGTGAATGAAACTCCTTCATCTGAAGATGAAAACATGAGTGCTGAGGAATTTATGGAAGCTATAAAAAAGGCCGAGTCAACATTTCCTCCTAGAATCGGAGAATTTCCAACAGAGGAAGAAATCAACAATAGTCCTTACATTCAACACATTCGTCTAGCCTTAAACAGTTACTTGGATGGCACAAACACTGGTGTAGAAGAAACTGCATTAAATGTCACAGATAAACCTGATTGGGGACTTAATAATTTTGATAAATCTTATTACAAAGGCAAGTTTGTCATTGTCGATGCATCAGACAATGAATACGGGGGTGTGCAAGCAGATATTGTCTTTGTCGACAATCCAGATACAGTATTTTGGGCGTGGGTTTATAGATTGGGCGGTGATGGTGAATATGTTTTAAGAGGATTTAGCAAACGGGGTCCTCCAAAAGGCGATGCAATAGAATTTTGGGATTACATCGAAAAATCAATAAAGAATGCGAAATATTTCTACTAGGAAATCTTTTCAACACTTGATTTTAAAACGCTCCACCACACTTTACCGGAGGTAATACATTTACATCTTACACCACTTAATTCTTCTTGTTCTTATAGTCTCTTATAAAGATTGCTATTACATAAAGACTAGTCTGGGCCTTATTTAAGGCCGTATTCTCACATCTCTTATAATCTCTTATAAGAAATTAAAAACTGGCTTTGTAATAAATATTTGATGACTGACCTTCTTGTTGTATCAAGCCAACTTCTTTCATTTTTCGTAAATCATGGTTGATTGTTTGAGATGGTGTACCGACTAAAATTCCTTCGGCTTCCTTACGAGTCACTTTTTGATTATCAGTTAAATACTCCCATATCTTTACTTGCCTGTCATTTAACTGGCTCAGTTTTTCCCCCGGGAGAATTACTCTAAAACTATTAGCTGTATTTTTAAATATCGGTGGCAAAAGACCCCATTCATCCATCTTTGATATGACAATACCAATGCCACGACCGTACTCCTCCATATAATCCATTTCATTTAGACGAGCGGCAATGATTCTATTTCTGCTTACCTGAGAGGTTTTAATATTATCAACAGTAACACCTGGTGGTAGATTTCCGGGATTAAAAACCTCAATTCTATCTTCAAAAATATTTACCTGTGTATATGTTTCAGTAATGCGATAATCCCTGTGAATAACTGCGTTCGCAACGATCTCTCGTATTGCATCTTCAGGATATTCATATCTCTCTACTCTCTTTGTTCCAACAATTTTTGCACTTTTCTTTATGTTTCGAAGAATAAAAATTTGCATCGAATCTATTTGTTCATCAAGAGTACCTGCTAAATCTGCTTTATCTAGAATATCGCTGGCGACTCCCGAACCTTTATATCGTATACAACGAATCTTGTACCTCTCAAACTGAAGTTTATTTTGAGGATTTTCCTTTGCAAAAATCAAAAATCCTGCAATTGTTGGTTTCAATGAAATACCGCACTGATCAGTCAAAACACCAATATTTTTTAACACGCTATCATCACTACTTTTAAAATCTCTACCTGTCTTTCTAGAACTCCTCTCTAAAAAATTTTCTATTTTTTCAAAAGACAGGTCTTCTCTTTCAACATCATCAGTACACCTACTATCAAAATCATCCACCTGAGCATTTCTTACAAATGATTTCATTTCTTCATCAGTCATCTGCCTATCTGTGTTCCCTTCTCTTATGTATGCACCCTTTGGCATTCCTACATTCTCAAAATAATATGGTTTTGAGTGATTTTCACACTCAGGTACATAAACAGCAAGAACTTCTTTACCTCCAAAGACGCATAAGTGGTACCTTAGTCGTAACACCTTATTCATCTCATTAGAAGACAATGCGGTCATTGCTTCTTGCAATGTAGCAATATCTATTCCTGAAACAACTTCTAGGGTATTATCTTCCTTTTCTTTGACCCCAAATACAATGATTCCTCCTCTCGTATTCCCAAACGCAGAGAGAGTTTTTCTAACTGGGGTTTTTGGAAAGCCACCTGAAGCATCTTTAAATTCAACAAGTTCTGTTTCTGAATTTATATCTAAAGCTTTCTGTATCTCATTACATATTTCAGTATCATTCATAGTAAAAT
>DALYES010000037.1:0-3801 GCA_031972435.1 Minisyncoccota bacterium | reverse complement strand
TTTGTAACAAACAATAAAGCCACCAGGAGGGATACAGTTTTGTGAGACCTACTGAAAGGTATCAATACCCTACTTCTCCCCTCCTCATGCAAACAATATATGCTCCTGTGTATTTCTAAACACACACCACCCTACCTATATAATCAGAATCCAACAGAAAATACGGTATGTGCTACAATTTTATATATGTTTGAAAGACTATCTACAGAGGGCGCAGCGAGTGGGGGAGTCTGCGGATTTAAGTCGAAGGAACTTTTTGGACACAGCACTAGTGGCTGGTCTTTGTGCAAGTGCCATTGGCAGGAAATTGGTAACTGGTGGAATAGAAGACAACGTATCATGTAACTTTCATCTACACCCGGAGCACCCACTCCTCGAGTGCCAAGGACATGTCTCGCTTCCCCATGTGACCCTCGTGGTAGATTATGAGAAGTTCGCGAGACATTGTTTCGAGTTCCCCTTTTTTAAATTTTGTGAGTGCGCGCTTTGCTTTGTCGTATGGGTACTGTTTCTGTCCCGCTTCCTCAGCACTCGTTGTTTTTTCTGCGAGTCGAAGTATCTTCATTTGCCAAAAAAGTGTCCCGAGAATTTCTTCATTGGTAGAACCATTCCGCTGTGCCTCCATGAAAAGGAGCCAGAGCGATTTTTTATCACGCAGGAGAAAAGCGTCGCAGAGTGCAAATATGTTGAATGGTTTCTTTTTTTCACTCGATACCTCGTGCACGCGTACGGCACACGTTTCGAATTTTTTCTTCAAAGGAGCGCTCAGTGCTCCTTCAATGATAATAAATGTATTACTCGATTTCTGGAGCGCACTCAGTGAATCAACCACTTCGGTAAACGCACCTCCACTTTCAATTTCTTGTTCCTCATCCTGTTGTGCATCTTCTGTGCGCTTCACTTTCTGTTCGTTCAGTGTGTCGAGTACCACAATCTGAGGAGTTGCAAAAAGTGACATACTCTCCGCCAAATCAGCAATCATCCCGACCTGATAGGTATCGAGAGTAATCCTCGTCACGTTCGCTTCTTCCTCGGTGAGCGTATGCAAAAAATCAAACGCCTCTGTGCGCACACGTGTTGTATCATTTCCAAAGAAGACGTACAGCATACTAATTATTAAAAAATAAACATTACTAATTCTTCGAAGCTTCTGCGTCATTTTTTCTTCTTTGAGGAAGAAAAAATGACGGGCCAGAAATTATATTCACTGTGTTCATTAATTTCTAGACCATTTCATCCCAATTCTTTCCGGCTTTTGACTCCACACAAATCGGCACCCCACGCGTCTCAGAGAGGGGGAGTACCTCTTCCATAATTTTTTCGAGCTGAGGGACAACCTTCGCTCGCATCCCTTCGCTCACCTCAAAGACGAGCTCATCGTGCACTTGGAGGAGCGTGCGGACGTGCTCGGTCAGTTTTTCACGCGTGAGATACTCATGAATACGCACCATCGCAATTCGGATAATGTCGGCTGAGGTCCCCTGCACTGGCGCATTGATAGCCATACGCTCTGCCTGTGCACGAATGAAGGGAGCTGATGAATTCATTCCGGGGAAATGTCGTCGTCGCCCAAAGTACGTCACGGTGTAGCCATGTGCACGTGCGAATGCTTTTGTCTCCTCGAGGTACTCGGCGAGACGAGTGAAGGTATTGAAGTACGCATTAAAGAATTCTTGTGCTTCAGCACGCGATGTCTCCTCCCCGAGGTTTGTCCGAAGCGCATTCACCCCCATGCCGTAGAGAATACCGAAGTTGATGACTTTTGCTTGGCGACGCATATCGGGAGTCACCTCACTCGGCTCGACGTTAAAGACTCGTGCTGCGACCCCGCGGTGTACGTCCTCACCATTTTTGAAAATCTCAATAAGCTTTGCATCGCCCGAGAGAAACGCCGCGATGCGGAGCTCCACCTGCGAGTAGTCAATTGATACCAGTTCGTACCCGTCATCTGCAACAAACGCTTTTCTAATTTCCCTCCCCTCTTCGGTACGCACGGGAATGTTTTGGATATTTGGGTTTTGTGAAGACATACGCCCCGTTGTCGTCCCCGCTTGGAGGAATGTGGTGTGGAGGCGCCCATCTGTCCCCACCATCGTGGGAATGGTGTCGATGTACGTTGATACCAATTTTTGAATTTCTCGGTACCGAAGTATCTCGCCAATAATCGGGTGCATGTCTTGCATCTTTTCAAGTTCGGACTCACGGGTGGACCGTTGGCCTGTAGCGGTGTGCTTTTGATTCTTTGGTTTCAGCCCGAGGTGGTCGTAGAGCATTTCACCGAGCTGTTTTGGTGAGTTAATGTTGAACTCCATACCCACGTGCTCATACATTTTTTTCTCTAGCTTCGTTATCTCTGTGTGTATGCGCGTGGATAGTTTCTTGAGGTGTTCTACATCAATACGAATTCCAATGCGCTCCATGTCGCGCAAGACGGGCATGAGGGGAAGCTCAATGTCGCGATAGACGCGGTCGAGCTGTGTATCAGCGAGTGACTGGAGTAGGTGCACTTCGATGTCCGAAAATGAAGAGAGGTTGTGAGCACGTCCATACTGGAGTATGTCCTCGTAAGTTGGATTTGTGGTGTCTGAGGTGAGGAGCCAGAGAGCGAGGGCGGTTTCTGCAAGACGTTCTTTGGGGACTTCTTCGGGTGCAGGCGCTCCCACGGTAATGGGCATGTTGAAGAGTGTCTGCACCCGTGTGGTAAGTGTCCTAAATCCAAGTTCTGCAAAAAGCGTGAGGACACGCTCTGCTTCGAGGCCCTCTCTCCACGTGTGTGGAGGAAGCGTAAAGGTAATCGGTGCATCTCGCCTGATGGTCGCGAGCATTTTTGAAAAAAGAGCTTCCTCCTCATTGTCTCTGAGGAGTGCAATCATGCGATCCTTCACTCCCACCGCGCGAAGGGCGCTCTCGTTCTTTTTGAGCGCGGTGTAAATACCCTCAACGGTTTTGAAATGTACTAAAAGTTCCGTTGCGGTCTTCTCTCCAATCCCCTTGATGCCGGGGATGTTGTCTGATGGATCACCGCGGAGCCCCTTGTAGTCTGCTACCTGCGCAGGGCCAAATTGAAATCGTCCCCGTACACCCTCCTCATCGTAGAGTACCGTGTCATTGATTCCCTTCTTCAGCGTGTATACGAGTACTTTCTTTTTATCGACGAGCTGAAGCGTGTCCATGTCACCCGAAGCAATCACCACGCGGAGATTTTTGTCTCCCTTGGTTTGCTCCACGATTGTACCGAGCATGTCGTCCGCCTCAAAGCCAGCGAGCTCGTACATCGGAATACCGAAGGCGGTAAAAATATCCCGCGAGCGAATAATCTGTTCGACGAGCGCATCCTCTGTTTTTGCACGGCCCGCTTTGTACTCCTTGTACACCTCATGGCGGTACGTTGGCTCAGGAAGGTCGTAGCATGCCACGATGTAGTCGGGCTTCAATTCCTCAACAATCTTGAGGAGCATCGCGACCACCCCATAGAGCGCGCCCGTGGGCTCACCCTTCGGCGAGGTAAAGTCGGGGAGTGCGTGGTACGCACGGTGGAGGATTGCGTGCGCATCGAGGAGCACGAGTGTTTTTTGATTTTCTGTTGTGCTCTTTTTAGTTGCCATAGGTGATGGTACGCGTGGTGCCGTGAAGTGAGAGTGAAATCGGGTACGCGTCCTTGGGAATGAGTGCGTGTATTTTTTCAGGCCACTCAATACACACAATGCGTGAGGGGTCTTTCAGTATATCCGCAAACCCGAGGACACGCATTTCATCGTCTGACTCAATACGGTACGCATCGATGTGGGTGAGCGTTCTAAA
>DALYES010000036.1:0-8086 GCA_031972435.1 Minisyncoccota bacterium | reverse complement strand
CGAACCTCAAGGTAGATCTTGCAAAACCAGCATCGACAACCCCTCCGGTCACTGACCAAATCTTCTGGGGAATAGCAATTCCACCAGGCGTTGCGGGCAAGATTCACCATGGATTAAATATTCTCTATGCGATTACGGACGTACCATAGTGTTCATAACGTAATCATATGCATACTGGTGTGATGCTACACTGTATACACATATGGTACGTTCGCTCTCATCGGTAGCGCTCGCGCTCTTTTTGCTTGTATACTACGTACAGGTCTCACCTGTCGTGCGAGCTGCGGATACTGTCCCTCCTGATATCACGAATGTACAGATTACGAATGTCGCAAAGGACACGGTTACGATTACGTGGCAGACCGATGAAAAAGCAGACTCGACCATTAATTACGGCCTTCAGGAAGACTACGGTATTGTCCGTATCCCTGAGGCGACTCGTACTGAGCACTCAGTGACGCTCAATAATCTCGAGCCCGGACGTACATACTTTTTCCGCGTGGTTTCTTCAGACGTCGATGGTAACCAAGGTATTGCCGCAAATTACAAAGTACTCACTGATGGCACCCCTGAGACGGGTGCTGATGCAGGGCAAGGGAAAGAGTCACAGACAGAGACGAGTCAAACGGTGCAGAGTCAAAGCCAGTCACAGTCACAATCGGAATCACAGACCGTACAAGAAATTCTTGAGCAAATTAAGCAAATCAATTCTCCCGAAAAGCTTCAGGAAATACTCAACGAAACAGTGAAAGCAATTCAGGGCATCACTGAAGACCTCACGATTGTCGGACCACCGACGGTCATCGTAGAAACCACGAGCGCACTGGTGAAGTGGACGACCGACCGCGATGCGAGTTCAGAGGTGGTGTTTTCTCCGAGTGATGCATACGTTGAGGGGCAGTACGCGTTCTCACAGGCAAGCACAGGGAGTGACACAAAAGAGCATGAGGTGCGGATTATTGGACTCGACCCATACACCGAGTACCACTTCCAAGTGCGTTCAAAGGATTCGTATGGTATTACCGGAGAGAGTCGTGACTACACCTTTAAGACAAAAGCATCGCGACCTGATATCAAAAATCTTCGTATACTCAAGGTTGAGGAAGACTCCGCAACGCTCGCGTGGGACACAACGGTCCCTGCAAAAGCACTCGTGGAGTACCAAGACCTCACCAAGGGAACACAGAACTCTATTGGGCGTCCAACGCTCGCTTCAACGCACCAGATGCGTATTCCTGACCTCACCTTGGGTACGCGATACGTCGCGTTTGTGATTGCAGAAAATGCAGGTGGCGATAGAGTAAAGAGTAATCCAATTACTTTTATTACCGTGAAGGATTCCGCCCCACCGATTATCAGTAATGTCACCAATGAATCGACACTCTTTCCAGGAGGTGAGTCGCGTATTCAAACCATTATTGAGTGGCTCACTGATGAGCCGTCACACTGCTCACTCTCATACCGAGAAGGTATTGCAGGAGGCGTTGAACCAACCGTTATTGATTCAAAGGATACGGGGTATACTATGCAACACACCGAAGTGATTATTGATTTTGCTCCTGCAACGGTGTACCAGTTTTGGCTTGAGTGTGCTGATGAATCAAAAAACTCTGTAAAATCAGAGAACTTTGTCCTCTTTACCCCAATACAGGAAAAAAACATCATTGATATTATTGTTGAGAACTTCCAGAGTACCTTCGGTTGGGTTAAAAATATCGGCGGTTGATGAAATAGAGAATAGAGAATAGGGAATAGAAAATAGAGAATAGAAGATAGAAAATAGGGAATAGAAAATATGGAATAGAGAATATAGAATAGAAAATATAAAATAGGGAATAGAGAATAGATACTATAGAATAGAAGATAGAAAATATGGAATATAAAATAGTAAAAATGAAACATATAAAAACAACGCGAAGCGGTGTTCTCTCTTCTATTTTCTATCCCCTATCTCCTCTCTTCTATTTTCTTTCTTCTATTTTGTATTTTCTATGTATTATTTAAATTATGGCTAAACCACTCATTGTTTGTAGAAATCTCGACATCACCTATAACAAGGGGAAGTCGAACGAGTTTAAAGCGCTCCAGCAGGTGAATACCGATATCTACGAAGGTGAGTACGTCATTCTCTTTGGTGCATCGGGTTCGGGAAAATCAACACTCATGTACGCGATTCAGGGCTCGCTTCCTCCAGGAGACGGGACACTGCTCATTCGTGGTGACGATATTTACTCGTACCCTCCACAGGAGCGTGTGTACTTTCAACGACACGTGATGGGAATTATTTTTCAATCATTCAACCTCATCGGCTCACTCTCGGTTCTCGATAATGTGGCACTCCCCATGATTTTTTGTGATGCGAGTAAGGCAACACGTGAACGGCGAGCACAGATGCTCCTCGATAGATTTGGCGTTGGAATGGTGTCACACAAGATCCCGTCCATGCTTTCGGGAGGTCAACAACAACGTGTATCGGTAGCACGCTCTATGGTCAACGATCCACAGATTCTCCTTGCGGATGAGCCCACGGGAAACCTCGACTCAGTTTCTACCCAGCAGGTGATGGATAAGATAGATGAAATCAATACGTTTGATCAACGTACGATTATTATGGTGTCCCATAATGCTGCTCACCTCTCGTACGCGCACCGCGTGTACTACCTCAAAGACGGTTTCATTGTGCGTGAGGTGGTTAATCCGCAGCGAAAACAGATTAAACCTGTCAAGGAAGGGGAGACCATTGTCACTGAGCTTGAACAGCTCGCGCGACTTTTCCCCTACGATTCTGTAGATACCCTCCGTGTGAAGAGTCTCACAAATTTCCTTACTCAGGATTACACCTTCGATCAACTCATTCGTATTGAAAAGGCAATTCAGCTTCTCATAAAGGGAAAGATTCACAAAAAACTGTTCATTGATGCCTTGGTAAAGAGGTACGACGAAGGCGGAGTTGGTGTTGATAGAAAAACAGCACAACACATGGCTGATGTCTCGGTCGCTATTGTGAAGCAAGCTGATGATGTGAAGCGATTTCGAAGTGACAATGACTCCGATGCAGCATTCTTTTCACAACATAAGTTTGCAGAGCGTGTCAGGGAGTACCTCATCGATCACCACCACATATCTCTCACCAAGACCTTAAGTGCAAATCTTACGACGATGATTGCCGACAGGCTCGCTGGTATCCATGGTGAAAAGGAATTCCATGAGGAGCTCATGGCTCCGCTCAAGAGCGGGGGGCTCCAGCTCGACGAAGACACGAGTGATGATATTGCGCGCTACATGGAAAAACTCATTGCGCTCGGTGTCGATGTCAGTTACAAGTCGTAAGATATGAAATAGAGAATAGAGAATATTGAATAGAGAATATTGAATAGAACATATTGAATAGAGAATAGAAAATAGGGAATAGAACAACGCTTCGCGTTGATTGTATATTGTCTCTATCCCCTATTCTCTATTCCATATTCTCTATTTTCTCTATACTATATAGTCATATATGCAAGTAGCGGATCTCGCGCGTCTTTCGACGCGTATGTTTAAGACAAACCCACTTCGTACGTGGCTCACGATTCTTGGTATGGGAGTGGGTACCGGTGCGGTGGTGATTCTTGTGGGGCTCGGATTTGGGCTCCAGCAGATCATCCTTGAACAGATTGTGTTTGGGGACAGTCTCCTCTCACTCGGTGTATCAGCTACGGGTGCTCGAAATCTTTCAATTACCGATGAGGTCATTCAAGGTTTTGAAAAAAATCCAAATATTGAAGACGCAGCGCCACTCGCCAGGTATCCAGCCCTCATTACCTATAAGGGCCTTACGGGCAATGTCTTTATTCAAGGTGCAGAACCTGCGTACCTTCGGTATGCAGGTATTACTGCGTCAAATGGCAACGCGTTCGTAGAGGAGGATATCTCAAATGGTAACGAGATCATGCTCTCACCAGCCGTATTGAAGCTCTTTGGTGTTGAAGATGCAGAGTCATTTATTGGACAGGAGGTTACATTTCGACTGCTCATTCCTGCAGGAGATGGGACTGATCTTATCAATGAGATAAACATTGAAAAAAAGTTTCGCGTGAAAGGTATCACCAAAGAAGAGGGTGTGCTCAATGTGCTCATGATGCTTCCCGAGCTCCGCAACTACGTCGGCATTGAAGAGTATGACCGAGCACAGGTCAAAGTCGTCTCGAATGAATTCTTGAAGACTGTTGAGGAAGATCTCATAAAGGAGGGGTATCGTGTAACGGCGCTCTCAAAGACTGTTGAGCAAGCCTCAAAGATTTTTCAGGGCATACAGGTGGTCCTCGCGACATTTGGAGGTATTGCACTCCTCGTATCTGCAATTGGTATGTTTAATACCATGACGGTCACACTGCTTGAGCGGACAAAAGAAATCGGTATCATGAGAACCATTGGAGCATCGCCACGAGACATTAAATTACTCTTTGTCTCTGAGTCTATTATTGTGGGATTTCTTGGAGGGGTGAGTGGGATAGTCATGGGGGTAACTCTGGGATTTGCTGTGAATATCATGTTGAATATTGCCGCAAGTCAATTTGGAGGGAAGAGTGTCGACCTCTTCTCATTTCCTCTATGGTTCCTTGTATTCATTGCTATTTTCTCGGGTACGGTCGGTTATTTGACTGGTATTTTTCCTGCAAGACGAGCATCACTTCTTAATCCACTCGACGCAATTCGTTATGAGTAGACAACTGTGTATAACTTGTGCATTTCGCATTACGTATAACGTAGAATTATGGTAATAAGTTCATATTAGTAACTATGTCATATCACACAGATCATTTGAGTACAGCAGGCAAAATAACTGTGTTTACCACATTTATTGGGGTAATTGTTTTTGCAGCTATATTTGTCTTCAATCTTGGAGAGAAACAAATCAAGGAAGCAGATGCTGCAAGCATGGCTACGACCTCTGTCACGGTACTCAACACTCCACCTTCTTGGACTGCTTCTACCACTGAAATAATCGAGTCGTCTACGACAACCCCAACAAATGAAGGAAATGTCGTCTCGTGGAAAGCAGTCGGTACTGACTCAAATGCTGAGAACTACCACCTCCTCATCTGTAGCACAAGTGTTGCACCTGCAACAACTACGTTAGGTAACGCACCAAGCTGTGGCGCAGGTGCTACGCAGTGGGCAGTATCAGCAAGTACTGCGTCAGGAGCGCAGGCTACAGCTGCCACAACGACAACGGCATCATCCTCTCCATTTGGCGGTGAATCATTCCCGTGGTTTGCGTGGATCTGTGATACGAATGCATCTTCATCAAGGTGTAACATAAACTACACACAGGGAACCAATGCCACCAACTCATCCCCATTTGAGGTAAATCACCGTCCAACGTTTACACTGTTCACAGACCCTGCTTCAGGTAATCCAGGACAAGCGGTCACTTTTTACAGTACCTCAAGTGATCCTGACTCATCAGGAGTACAAGATCAGGTATTCCTCACCGTGTGCGCATCCTCAGGATTTAGTACCTCAACGGGATGTACCGGAACCACACTCGCTACTTCGACTGCATATGTAAACACTAATGCCTCCGCAATTTACACAATCATTATACCTACACAAGATACGAACTTCTCGGTATATCCGTACATCATGGACAGTCACCAGCTAGCAGCATCTGGTGGTAGGCAGGGAGTGGCCGCAACTTTGACCGTCAATAATGTTGCACCGTCAGTGTCTGGAGCTTCAATATCAATCAATGGCGGAACAGATATGATTCTCACGAATGAGTCAGGACAAACGACAGGATTCACTCTCTCGTTTACGACAACAGATAACAATAGTTGCGACTCAGTAATAGGTGTTCCGCTTGGTGATGAAGTCAATGACTTCGACCTGAGTCTTTACCGTTCCGGTGTCGGGTCTACCACCTGTCTTTCTTCAAGTCCTTTAAATGGAAACAACTGTTATTCAAGTGATTCCGCACCTGCTTGGAACCTCCTCTGTACCGCTTCCACTACCTCATGTACGGGAAACACAGATACAGATATGGTATGGAATTGTACATTTCCACTCTGGTATA
Source organism: Minisyncoccota bacterium (assembly GCA_031972435.1). Lineage (GTDB taxonomy): Bacteria > Patescibacteriota > Minisyncoccia > Phycocordibacterales > UBA918 > Damh-18. The sequence continues at coordinate 2,028 of DALYES010000036.1, read as the reverse complement.
TTGCAGACCCAACTGGTGGAGTAGCTACAAGTACTCCATATAATCTTCAAAACTGGCTCGCACAGGTTCGTGGAATAGATGATGACACCGCAGTGGGGAGTTTTGGAGAGAGCACAATAGGTGTAAGAGTGTACCCTCTCCTCGCATTTGCTCTTAACTCTCTTTCTATTCCTTACGGTACATGGGAGCCAGGGCAACAAACAGACCCACTCACTGCTACGACAACGTTAGCTGCAACGGGGAATGTAGGTATCGATACCAGTCTCTCAGGTTCATCTATGTGTAGTACGTATACCAACGCTTCGCCATGTCTCCCATCAGACACTGCAACAATACCTGATGATATGCAAGTGTTTGCAACAAGCTCAGTCTCGTATGCAACTGCCGTAGCTGACAATCATAAGCTCTCATCCACAACACCAAAAGAGCTTGAAATTAATATCAAGAAATCTACAGCGACATCTTCACAGGCTATGGGCGATGCCTTCTGGGGAATTAAGGTTCCAGGCACCATTACATTTGCTGGAGCATACACAGGACAAAACACGTTTACTGTAGTTTCTGGTGAGATTGGTGAGTGGTACTAGTACTAAGTTATCTATAAGCATACTCTTACAAGAACCCGCGTTATACAACGCGGGTTCTTGCGTTTATAGCGTAAGTAATTGATAATTAGACAGTGCGACTGGTATTCGTCCGCATTTTATAATGATGCTGTTTCGCTCATTTATTTTCACATTCGTTGCGTTTTTTATTTTTGCCCATACAACGTATGCTGGTTTTGGTGTGACTCCTCCGTATGTCAATAATGTGAGTCTCACACGTAATTCCGTGTATGAGCAAGTTATCTATCTTGTTCGAAATGACCCTACCTCTGACCTTAAAGCGACAGTGAGTGTAGACGTCCCTGGGATTAATGATTGGATTACTATCACGCAGGGAAATGAATTCTTGCTTCCCACTGGAGAGCAGAAGGTGGCTATGACTGTTAAGGTTACTGTTCCCGATGATGCAGAATTTAAGCAGTACAGGGGGAATATTCGAGTGAAGACAGGCGCACCCGATGATCAGGTAACGAGTGGAGCAGTGAATATATCGCTCGGAGCACAGATTGATGTTGACCTCACGGTGATTGATAAAAAAATTAAGGACTTCAAAGTGCGCAAAATTGGTGTCTCTGATCTCAACGAGGGACATAAGTTTGCATGGCTGTACTTCCCCGGTAAGATCCGTTTTGAGATGCTCCTAGAAAATATTGGTAACGTGAAGATAGCACCGTCTGACGTTGTGTTTAGGATATACGATAGAACAGGAAATGTGCTCCTTGAAGAGACGCACAAAAAAGGAAGTATAGACACTGTTGATCCATTTATGACGTCGACCGTGTATGCTGAATTGCCCACACGACTTCCTTCGGGAAGCTACCTCGCTCGTTTTGAGATAATGAATGAAGCAGATGTTAAATTGAGTGGTGAGGTCAACCTCAGTATCCTGCCATACGGAACACTCCAAACTGCTGGATTTGGTTTCCTCGGTCTTTCACTTGCACACAAACTCTCAATTATTCTTCCTGTGCTCTTCATATTCTCCGTACCGCTCACCGTGTATATACGTAGACGAAGAAGGAGATAAGATTATGCACACTTCTCGATTCTTGATACGACTGCTCGTAGCACTTTTAGTAATTCAATCATTTTTCGTATCTGGAACAGAAACAGAAGCACAGGTGAGGATGGCTACTACTACGCTCCACATCAGTATCTGTGGTGATACACTCGTGAATGATGGAGAAGATTGCGATGTACCTGGCGAAACTGGTCTGTACAGTACGACGATTGCAGGCCGTCAGTGTAATACCGAGTGTCTCTATGGTCCGTACTGTGGAGATGGTATTTTGCAGACACTCAATGATGAGGTCTGTGATGATGCCAACAATGATGATGGTGACTTTTGTTCCGCGGACTGTAGCAAAGAGACTGCTGATAGTGGTGGTGGCTCGTCGGGAGGAGGTGGTAGTTCTGGAAGTGG
>DALYES010000035.1:6016-8173 GCA_031972435.1 Minisyncoccota bacterium | reverse complement strand
AATTTTCCTCCTTGGTCACAATTTCGATTATGAGTACAAAATTATGACAGACCAGAAACAATAGTCGTTTCACTCCTTTGTTTCTAGGCCACTCGAAAATAGAAAGCGTGAATCACGAAAAGACCAAATGCACAAAAATGCCCCAGGTACGAGGCGTGCAAACAAAATAATTCGAGGCGTATTCAATATACGATGAGAATTATTTTGTGAAGCACAACAAAGTAGATGGGGTATTTTTGTGCATTTGGTCACCAGTTTAGGGCGCCGCCAGTTTTATATTCGGTTACCCGCGTCTCAAAGAAATTCTTCTCTTTTGGAATATCGATTGCTTCACTCATCCACGGGAATGGGTTCACCACACCAAACTGCACCGGAAGACCCACACGCTCAAGACGGCGGTCGGCAATATGCTCGATGTACTGCTTAAAGCCGGCAGCATTCATACCGAAGATACCTGCAGGAAATACCTCCTGCGCATAGGTGTACTCAAGCCGTGCTGCCTCGCGTACATAGCCCACAATTTTATCTTGAAACTCTTTTGTCCAAAGTTCTGGCTGTTCTTCACGAATCGTGTTGATGAGCTGACATCCGAAATTGAGGTGCATCGACTCGTCGCGCATGATGTACTGAATCTGCTCTGCGCTTCCGGTGAGCTTGTGCTGGCGCTGGAAACCAAACATGACCGCAAACGATGAGTAGAAAAAGATTCCTTCGAGAATGAGTGCAAACACACAGAGATTTTCGAGGTACTTTTGATCATTTTCAAAGGTGCCCGTCTTGAAGGAGGGGTCGAAGATTCCCTCATTGAAGGTGAGGATGAAACTCGCCTTATTGAAAATTGCTTCACGCTCGCGGTACATGTTGAATATCTTTGCCTCATCCATGGCGAGTGATTCCACGATGTACTGATACGCGTGTGTGTGGATTGCTTCCTCGTATGCCTGACGGAGGAGATACATGCGAATCTCAGGACTCGTGATGTGGCGATAGTTCGCAATCGTGATGTTGTTGGCTGCAATGGAGTCTGCAGTCGTAAAAAATCCAAGCACGGTCTCGAATGCATGTCGCTCATCCTGTGTGAGTGCGGTCTTTGACTTCCACTGCTCGATATCCAACTGCATACTGATTTCCGTAGGAAGCCAGTGGTTCGCATTTGCAGCGTTGTAGTACTCCCACGCCCACTTGTGCTTCATGGGGTAGAGCTGAATCACGTCAGCATCCTCGCCATTTATGGCGCGACGCTTGTTGATATCGACTGGTGGTGCATTTTTTGTAATTGACATGCTTGAAATATATTAAATAGTAAAAAATAAAATATGGAATAGGGGTCACCATTGTATCATCTGATCACGCTCCTCAAACTATTGACTAATCCGTAGCTTATATCAGAAGTTATTCATTGAATACATTATTATCGAGGTCTGCATTATGAATAGAATCAGTTATACGATCTTTTCTATTTTCTATCTTCTATTCTCTATTCTCTATTCTCTATTTTATTTTCTATTGGCACGACTCGCAAATTGCTTCTTCTGCAACATGAAGTCGCACCTGTGGTTTTGGAATGACTGGTGCTTCTTGAATGTGTATCTCCTGCACAAAGGGTGACGGCGTCGCGACAGATACTGGTTCAACAGGTGTGACAGGTGTGACAGGTGTGACCGGAGTTGGCACTACCATTTCTGCACTCACAATGGGAGCACCGGGTGCTACTGCGGGCGCACCTACTCCCACACCAAAGGTGACGTCCTGCTGTACCCCTGCATCGGCGTCCTTGCGGAGGTGTGTTCCCGCAGTTCCCACGGTCGACTTCTCAACCTGTGTTGCTGCGAGCGAACGGAGGTAGTAGGTGGTTTTGAGTCCCATGTCCCACGCGTAGATGTAGAGGTCGGAGAGCTCCTTCCCTGAGGTGCCACTGAAGAAGATGTTGAGTGACTGCGATTGGTCAATCCATTTTCCACGATACGCAGCTGCCTTCACGAGCCAGCGCATGTCGATTTCAAATGTCTCTTTGTACTTCAGTTTGAGTTCTACCGGCACGCTTGGGATATCAGCCAAACTTCCATCATTGTACTTAATCGCCCCGAGCATCTCAGCATCCCAGAGTCCAATTTTTCTCAAATCTTCAACGAGGAATGGGTTTACGATAACGAAGTC
>DALYES010000035.1:0-5844 GCA_031972435.1 Minisyncoccota bacterium | reverse complement strand
CATTCCCTGGAACTGAGCCCACGATATTTGCGATGGTCGCTGTTGGCGCAATAGCCATGGTGTTGGAATTGCGCATCCCGTACTGCTTCACCGCTTCGCGTACCACGCTCCAATCGAGCTGTGCGGTGCTGTCGACGTTTGTCGAGAGTCCGCGCTCTGCTTCGAGGAGGGCAATCGTATCAACGGGGAAAATACCTCTGTCCCACTTTGAGCCCTTGAAACTCTGGTATGCGCCACGCTCACGCGCGAGGTCAGTTGATGCGAGAATTGCGTGGTAGGCAATAACTTCCATTGAGGTGTCTGAGAACGTTACACACTCGTCAGACCCAAAGGGAATATTGAGCATGTAGAGTGCGTCCTGAAAGCCCATAATACCTAAGCCCACTGGTCGATGTCGCATGTTTGAGGTGCGCGCCTCTACCGTAGGATAGAAATTGATATCAATAACATTATCGAGCATACGCATACCCGTCGTAATCGTCTCACGTACCATCTCAGCATCAAAGACTCCGTTCACGACATGCTTTGGGTAGTTGATTGATCCAAGGTTACACACTGCGGTCTCTTCTGCTGAGGTATTGAGTGTGATTTCGGTGCAGAGATTCGAACTGTGCACAATACCCACATGATCTTGAGGTGAACGGACATTGGAAGGGTCTTTGAATGTGATCCACGGGTGCCCTGTCTCAAAGAGCATACCGAGCATTTTCTTCCACAAATCTTTCGCTTTCATTTGCTTGAAAAGAACTATCTCTCCTCGGTCAGCCATTTCTTCGTACTTTACATACAGTTCTTCAAAGTGCTTTCCATATGTCTCGGTCAAATCAATTGCCTCGTCGGGTGAGAAGAGCGTCCACATACCGTCTTCCTTTACCCGCTTCATAAAGAGGTCAGAAATCCATGCAGCGGTGTTCATGTCGTGAGTACGACGACGCTCATCACCGGTATTCTTGCGTAATTCGAGAAAATCTTCAAAATCGATGTGCCAGTTTTCCATGTACACCGCAGTTGCACCACGTCTGCGCCCTGAACGATTGATAGCCACCGTCACATCGTTTGCAATCTTCAAAAATGGAATGACTCCCTGAGAAGTGATGCCTGCTGCTTTAATTTCAGCACCCATACCACGAAGTTTGCTCCATGCAGTACCAATGCCACCCGCCCACTTTGAGAGCATTGCGTTATCGCCATACACCTTGAAAATGTGTTTTAGGTCATCCTCGACGACGTTGAGGTAGCACGATGAGAGCTGTGGTTGAAGGAACAAACCGCATGAGCGACATGATGTTATAAAACTCAATCGCGCGGGCTTCTTTATCTTTTTCATTCACTGCGAGTCCCATCGCAATACGCATCCACATTGTCTGTGGTGTTTCAATGAGCTTCCCTGAAATACGCACGAAGTAGCGGTCGTTCAAGGTTTCAATACCCAAATATTTAAAGAGGTCGTCTCGCTCAAAATGAAGTGCTTCTGCGAGCACATCGAGATTATACGAGAGAAGTGCTGCGTCATACTTTTTTGCTTCAACACCGAGTTTAATGTTGCGTGCAAATGCATTCTTGTGTGCAGTCACTCGTTCTGACTTGGGAGTGTTATTGAGATTTCCGACAGCTTCATCACTGATGCGTCGTATGAGCTGTCTCGCTGCAACCACCGAGTACGCAGGGTCTTCCTCAATCCGCGAACGGAGCACGAGCGTTACGAGCTTTGCCATTTCGGTCGTTTTGATACCGTCATACACTTCCCGCTCAACCTGTGCCACCATTTCATCAAGATCAATTTCTTTTTCATACCCTTCAGTAAATTCTGTGAGGTATGCGCGCATTTTCTCTCGAGAAAATTGTTCAATACTGCCATCTGAACGCTCAATTGTGAGTCGTTGCTCTTCGATTTCCTTGACCACTTCCTGCTTTCGCTCTTCACTCTGCTTAAACCGGTAGAGAATGTATGCCTTCGCAACACTGAAATACCCACGCTCCATGAGTGTATTTTCAACAAGATCCTGTACCTGCTCAACCGTGGGGCAGTGTTCCTTCCCTTCACAGAGGGTGCCGAGACTCGCGACAACTCGTCCAGTCATTTGCTCTAAGATTGAATCATCGACAATGACCTGCTCTGCAGCAAAGGCCTTCTTCATAACGATAACAATCTTGGTTGGGTCAAAAGGGACAACCATTCCGTTTCGTTTCGTAATTGTAGTAATCATAGAGAGTAACGCGATTAATTATGTGGACCATTAATGAATAGGAAGTTTCTCTGTACGCGAAATCAAAGAGGGCTCTGAAACAGGCCACATCTGTAATGTAGTTTCTGTTTACATGTGCCTGTCGACACACGAAGAGCAAGTGCGTGTGTACGACAATAATACCATGCACGCTCAAAATAAAAATATGGCTCACATTGGTGTGTCACACACAAAATATAGATATTCCAGTGAGAACAGTGGGTCGAAACAAACGTGCGCTGTGGATAGCAATACTCGGAGCGATAGCGCAAGACTTGTTTTTGGTGTCAGTATGTTTTGAAATACAGACAACCGGCGCGACCTTTGGTCGCGCCGATTGTCTGTACCAATCCTCCGTTTTTGCTCACTCCCGTTCTTTCAAGAGGTCTCGGATCTCCTGAAGGAGAATGACTTCCTCTTTTGGCTCTGGTTCTGGTTCAACTTTCACTTCATTATTCTTATCTTTTTCAAACTTTCTCAGGAAGTGCATTGCCGTAAACACCACGAGTGCGATGATGACAAAATCGACAACCGCCTGAATAAACTTTCCATATGCTATTGTTGCCTCCCCCACCTTAAATCCCCATCCCGTAAAATCAACACCCCCGAGCAACAGTCCTACAGAGGGCATGATGACCGTATCGACGAGTGAGGATACTATCTTACCAAACGCACCTCCAATCACGACTCCCACCGCGAGGTCCATGACGTTCCCGCGCATTGCGAACGCCTTAAACTCTTCTAAAAATGTTTTCATATATTAAAATTAACTAATGGGGACCACTGTCCGATACTTATTCTGTATGAGGAATATACTCCATATACATAGACACTTCAATACATATCTGGGGTACAGAGTACCAGCACATACGTAGCCACGAACCCTACATACCCACAAAAATTTTTGTAGCGTAGTATCCAAACCCTGTCGCTATTGCAAACGTGATAATAATAACCCCCAGTAAATCTGTATCATCCATATCTGACTAAGTGTACCAGAACCGTATGACAATTACAGTTCCCTATTTACATAATTTTCTATTGGATACCCCGTGAATAAAATCCTATCGATACAGATTGGCTACTGAAGTCTGATTCTCATTTCGCGAAGTGAGGAACGGTACGCGAGCGACACGAAGCAGAGCCCGATGAGCCCTGTCACCACTTCAGGTACGTGGACCACAAGGTTTGCGAGCATGGCCACAGCAAGTCCCAAGATTGCCCAGTGTGCACCGTGCTCAAGGTAGACGAGCTCGGTGAGTGTCTTTCGTTGCACAAAATACAAGGTAAGAGACCGCACAAAGTACGCACCAATACCGAGGCCAACGACAATAATCCAGAGATTGCTTGAAAGTGCAAATGCCCCCACAACACCGTCGAGTGAAAAGGCGGAGTCGAGGATGTTGAGGTACACAAAGAGTGAGAGGCCACCCTGCGCTACTCCTTTTGCCTCAACTGAAAGTGATCCTGCAATTCCCTCCATCATAATGAAGAGCACCATACCAACAATTCCCGCAATGAGGACCGTTGCTGAATCGAAGTGCGTCAAAAACGAAAGCCCAGCAAGTACCGTGAGTGCGAGTGCAATCTCAATTGCTTCTATTCGTCCCCACTTCACCATGTGTCGTTCAACTTGGTGAATCCAATGGACATTCTTTGCTTTGTTGAAAAAGTATTTGAGTGACACCATGAGAAGAAACACCCCACCGAATGCAGTGATAGAGCCATGGACACTTTCAAGGAGGTGCCCGTACTGCGCCGAATCGGTAATGGCGAGGGTGGTGATGTATACTGGAGACACCCAGAGCGCTGTACTCACAATGAGAATGGGGAGTACGAAGCGCGTTCCAAACACTGCAATGAGAATACCCCACGTGAGAAACCTCCTCTGCCACCGTGGACTCATCTGCTCAAGGATTTTTGCATTCACCACCGCATTGTCAAACGAAAGCGTCGTCTCGAGAATGGCGAGAATGGAGACGAGAAAAAATGCAGAAAAACCGGCAAAAAACCCCACCCCTCCGAGGAGTACGAGTGCAACAAGCACGGGAAGGAAGAAAAAGTGTGAAGTGATTGATTTCATACAACAAACTATACCACAGAGAAAATCACCACCGGCACTTCGCGCCGATGGTGATTTTCTCTCAAATTAGAGTTCGAGATTCCCCTGACCAGCATCCCTAATACTTTTATTTTTTATTTCTTCTAACGTTGCTTTGAGTGTTTCAATAGTTTGTTGTATGGTATCTCTAAGATCATCTTCAAAACCAAACTCTGGCCTTTCTCCTACTGCGCGCGAAAGTCGCACAACCTCGTCAATATTTGTTCGTAATTCAGCAAATGCACGTTCTCTTAAGGCATCGACTGATTCAAAACTATTCCCCTCCCTTTCCTCCTTACTTGGCACTGTATAATTTTCCATATTCATATCTTTCCATTGTCGCAAATATCCACAAAAAGGCAATGTGATGTGATACTTCTTTAACTCATCAAAAATTTTGTTTGCTTCCGATATTCTCTCGATTCAATACAGAATATTATCCTTCCAGAGCAAGCAGTACTGCCATAGACGCAACACCGACAACAATAGCAATGACCTGAATGATTCCCTGCCCTGCACGTTGCTCTTTATGAAGCTCTGGTATCAGGTCTGAGAGTGCTATGTATATGAACCCTCCCGCAGTAATGGGAAGGAGCCATAGTGCAAATTCTTCGGTGATGCTCCCAAACACAAGCGCCAAAGTAGCTCCCGCAATTGCCGTGAGCGCTGAGAGAAAGTTGTACCAGAGGGCCTTACCTGTCTTGTATCCCGCATGCATGAGCACACCGAAGTTTCCAATTTCTTGTGGTATTTCGTGGAGAATGACCGCAATAGTTGTCGCTATCCCCACTTCGATAGAAACCATGTAGCTCGCCGCGACCATGAGTCCATCAATGAAATTGTGCACCCCATCACCCACAAGCACCATCTTCCCGATTGGGTGAACATGCTCTTCGGCGTGCTCCAAGGTGTGGTGGTGCCAGTGCAACACTTTCTCAAGTATAAAAAAGATGAGAATACCTCCAATAATCAAGAAGGAGATGGTTGTCGGATCACCCATATTCTCATACACCTCCGGAATAATATGGACAAACACGTCTCCGAGAAGTGCCCCCACGGCAAGGCTCACGAGAATGAAGACGCTCTTATGTAAGAGGTCTCGTTTAAGCACGAGAGCGAGCGCACCAATGAAGGAGATAAGGCTGATAATACCTACACTGATGAGTGTATACGCAATAATCATATAGTGATGAGTATATCAAAAATCCCCACTCGTGTGTAAGTTTAAGATTTCAAAAACCTGACCGAGGGAGTCTACAACCTCCTTGGGTCATACGCCCAGTGGAGGAGCGCTTGGCGCTGGCGAGGGCGGCACGTAAGGTCGCCTGGCATACAGTTGTGCGCAATCTGTGTGGCGTGTCTCGTCATGGCTTTCCAACGTTTTATTTGTCGTTCGTCATCTTCGTGTCGGCGCCCCATGTAGTACCGACAGTACCACTGAAACCACCCACGGGGATCGTCCTCGTGAATCCACCCTTTCGATTTCCAAACAGAGAGAGGCTGGCTCGCATTTACCTT
>DALYES010000034.1:7706-8258 GCA_031972435.1 Minisyncoccota bacterium | reverse complement strand
CAGTTGGTAGAGCAGCTCGTTTACACCGAGACGGTCAGGAGTTCAAGTCTCTTACCGCGCACAAAACAAAATACCGCCAGATTTTTTCTGGTGGTCTTTTGTTTTTGAGCCAGAGACTTGAAGGGGTTGTCGACAATTTCGATTCGCCAATCTGCCAGCTGGCAGATTGGCGAAGAAGAAAGTGTCATACAACCCGAACAGAATCAGTAAGATTCAAGTCTCTTACCGCGCACTAGACTAAATTGCCCTCAGTTCTTCTGGGGGCAATTTATGTCTTTGTATGAGGTAAGAGACTTGAAGGAAAATTCTGCGCCATTGGTCTGAGCAAAATTTTCGGGGTCGCGGAACTTAATATTTTAAGAACGAAGTGAATTAAAATATTTAGTGAGGTGACCGAGCCCTCCATCGCCCACACAATGAATTCCCATAGATTTTTTCTCTGGGAATTTTATGTTTTGTTAAGGAATCGAAGAAGTTGTAAGAAAAATTTTCTGACTGCACTCATTCAAGAATGAAAACTTCTGTTATTCATTTCACTCGTTCGTTACTTGC
>DALYES010000034.1:4228-7696 GCA_031972435.1 Minisyncoccota bacterium | reverse complement strand
TTGTTGTTCAAACAATCAAATAGGTGAAAGAATGCCGAAAATTCAAATTCGTGTCTGGAATACTCCGCCGGAAGTCTTGGCTCTTCAAGCGCTCGCAGACAAAATCCGCAGTGAACCGAAAAACTTCCCCAATGCAACGCCAGCTGACAAGAACTCATTCACGCAAGCGATCCAATACAGGATCGCCCAACTATACAGAATTGAACCTGGGGATGTTTCAGTCAAGGCAAAAGACCGCCTGCTGTCTCGGTCTCGTGTCTCTCTGGAAGTCAAGGAAAAGAAGCTTCGGGAAGGCGAAAGGCCGGTGTACATCGGTTCTGCTCCGATCTGGATTCGCATCGAAACAAGCATGACCGCTGTTTGCAAGAAGACAGTAAGGCGCATCGTTCGCGAAGAGATGGTGAAAATTTCCGGAAATGGAGTCTATTTACTCATCTCTGCAGAAGCCATGGAAATCTGTATCACCAATTTCTGTGACGGTCTTTTGAACGCAAGGCAAGTATTCAGGGTTGCTGGACAAATACCCACGAATGCTGATTGTGACAAGTTCGATAAGCAACTGATACAAATGGCACAGCATGCGCAAAAGCGTGCGGCGGGTCAATAACTCTCCGCTCCGCCAACAAGCCGCCGGCCCCCCAGCCGGCGGTTTCTTTTATCTCCCACTTTCCACTTTTTCTCCAACTTTGACTATATTTCAAATACAAGACACGACACCGCCCGCGCGAAGCGCGGGCGGTGTCGTGTCAACATTCCATTCTACACTCGTGCATGCTCCCTACTCCTTCTTCCATACATACTTCGTTGCCTTCCATACGTACTTACTGGTCACGAGAAGTATAAAGAAGTAGAACACATACTGAACGATCATAAACACGAGTACAGCGAGCTGTACGGTCATGTTTTGTGCGATACTATTCATCTGCATCACAAAGTTCTTTACCGCACTCTTCCACGAGTCCTTGATGTCGTCGCGATTCACAAACTTATTTTCATATACTGTGATTGAGAAGTAGGTGTACTCAAGTCGGTCGACTTGCTCTGCCTTCGCCCGTGCAAGTTGCTCAAGCTGTGTTGCGATATTGATTCTCTGCTCGGTCAGTCGTTCGATAATGTTGATTTTACTATCAATTATCTTTGCAAGACTTTCCACATCTTTCGTCTGTGTCGCAAGTGCAGTCACCTCGTCGTATGCACTCACTGCACGTGTCATTGTCTCATCGATGACCGTGAGTTTTCTCTTGAGTTCATCTGTTGCTGAAGTAAAATCATCGAGTTGTGGCTTAATGGTGTAGGTACTCTCATTCAGGTCCTTTGGGTTGAAGGACTGAATAACAGAGAGTACCTCTGCGACTCTATCCTGTTTTACCTTAAAGGTGAACGAACACCCTCGGTTGTGTTCATTCGCATTTTCAAAAATCACATAGTCAGCAGTTTTGAGTTGTAAGATATCAGCACAGGTAGTGTTTTTATTTTCTGTCTCAATGGTCGCTGTGTACTCGGTCGCCTCATACGCCTCTGCATCATCACCAGTACTTCCTCCGGACTGGGGGCTTGGCATGCCCATATTTTGCGTTGAAAGACGAATACCTCCCTTGCTCTGTGATGATGATTCTTCGGTGTAACTATCGTACGCTCCCGTATTGTATGCCATATCTGAGGATATTGGGTTCATCATTGTAGGTGCACTAAGGCCCCCTGTTCTCAGTCCGAAACCAGCGGTCATCATTTGTAAAATAATGTACAGACCAATGAATGCAACGCTAACGATGCCCGTCGCCTTTATAAGGTTCAGCGGAGTCCACTGAATGTTCTTTAGAAATTCCATAGAAAATGATTAGGAAATAAGAACTATTGTACACCGAACGGACATCGGCTTCTATACTCGTCGAGGGCACTCAATTTTTACACAGTATCACCGAAGTATTGGAGCAACCACGGTGTACACCCTTTCCGCAATACGTGCATACCCTTCCCTGTTTGGATGAATGCTATCAAACATCAGCTCGGGATTTCCAAAAATACCATCGAGCACATTGGGGACATATGCGGACTGCGTTTCTTCCGCGAGGGCTTTAAAATCAGTATCATACCCATCGGCGAGAATGCCCCCGCGAATACCGAGAAGCACCACGACACTCCCCTGTTCCTGTAGCCGATCAATAATCGTGTGTAAATTTGTAAATGTTTCTTCCTTGGGTACTCTTCGCAAATAATCATTTCCACCAAGGAGTAGGAGTACCATTCGTGGTTTTTCTGCAAGCACCGTTTCAATACGCGCGAGACCATCGGCTGTGGTGTCGCCCCTCACTCCTTCGTTTTGAATTGGTTCACCAATGCGTGTGGCGAGTGTGCCAACAAACCCTTCTGTTTCTGGAGAGCCCACACCCACGACGAGACTATCGCCAAAAGCCACAATCGGTCCTTGCTTTGGAGGATAATTGCGTATCGTTGTGGTATTCATAAAAAAATAGTACACCACAAGCACACACCCGAGCAATATGATTCCTCCACTAGACACTATTCGCATCGACATATATCCACTATACCTCAAAGGCTGTTTTTCATAAAAGAAAAATGGCCAGTTGCACTGGCCATTTTCGGATTCGCTCCGACGAAGAGTGTCCATCAGTCCACAATCGGTTCGTTGATTTTTCTTCCAGCAACTTTCTCGATTGCTGAAAGTGATACTTGAAGCTGTCCAAGTGACACTTCTTCGTTTCTGATACCTTCGAGCAAATTACTTGCGGCGATAGCATCTGCCACACCTCTAGCAATATCATCCGCGACACACTTGAAGTGCCGAACTGGTGAATAGCGTCTCGTTTCATTTCCGCCAAGAGTCATGACGATTTCCTTTCTCTACAAAGAACAAAAAAGACCGGTTTGTGGCCGGCTGGATTTCCTACGATACGATTTCTCTACTTCGCATCAATAAGCGCCAACCGACCAAAGCCGGTAAAGGTAAAGTAAAAACCAAACCATGTGCGCATACTGTGCATACTCACATGCTATCTGGAAATTGGCACATCGTCAAATACCACCATGTGGCAATCTCTCGAACACCCTCCGTATCACCGCCCCTTGAATACTCTCAGGATTGAATCGAATTCGGCATCGCAATGCCTTAATGTCTCGCGCCAAGTATCTTCTTTTTCATTGAAGCTTCTGCATGTACCACTCTATCTGAGACCGTGACCGCGGATACTCAGGGTGCATGGATACTGGGTTCGGTAGCGGAAAGCCTTAACCGTCCACATATTCACCAACCATCAGAGATATTGTATCTGAATTCTATTTTTATGAAAAAAGTTAACCCCGTTCCGATAAATTGGAACGGGGTTAAGGGATGAGACCCCGAGGATCTTAAGGTTGAGAACTGACTTGCGATACGGCAAACGCGAACCCGACGTCATAATCCCACCTACGGTCAGGACAGTTGTAGGTCGCGCGGAGCCAGCGATCACC
>DALYES010000034.1:1961-4218 GCA_031972435.1 Minisyncoccota bacterium | reverse complement strand
GTAAAAACCAAACCATGTGCGCATACTGTGCATACTCACATGCTATCTGGAAATGTACGTACCGTCAAATACCGCCCGTTTCAATTTTTGTTGAGGGGTTAACTTTTTTGTGTAAACTTTTTCTTTATTTCCTGGCACCTTCCTATTTTTTTCTGTGGTGAAAAAAATCGGAAGGGCTCAGAAAATATAGTCGCTTCCGCTCCTTATTTTCTGGCCACCCCAGCTCGCGGTCTTTTTGTTTTGAAACAAAAAGACATCGCTCCGCCCGGCACATTGGTACGAAAGCAAAGCAGTTTGCTTTCTAAAATAAACACCTTTGCAAAATTGCAAAGGTGTTTATTTTACCAATGTGCCCCCAGCAGGAATCGAACCTACATCAAGAGCTTAGAAGTCTCCTGTTCTATCCATTGAACTATGGGGGCAATGTTATATCGTACTATGTTCTATTCCTTTACGGAATCTTTCATTACTTTCACAAATGAGTATCTAAATTTAAGCTCGCTTTAATTTTCGATACGAATGCAGTCAGAAAGCTTTGCTTACAACCTTCTCAAACTGTTCCCCGAACAGTTTGAGCCTACATCAAGAGCTTAGAAGTCTCCCCTATACTATGCTCCCAGCATAGTATAGTATCCATTGAACTATGGGGGACGATACATTACTGTACGTCGCTAGTTTACTCAGCAATGTGCGTGTCTGCAAGGGGTGTTGGTTCGGTACTTACTGCTTCGGGTTGCACTGGCACAACCTCTGTTTCTGGATTACCCTCAGTTTCAGGCACCTCCTCAGGAAGTGGTGCTTTATTTTCACGAAGTTTATTAAAACGTATCTCCTTCTCTGCATACGATGCCGCTACACTCTGTACCTCCTTATCTTTATAGCGAACTTTCTTTTCTTCTACTGCATCTATCCCTTGTGGCACCCCAAATTGCATATAAAAATCATACGCACTGTATGCCACCCCTGCTCCAAATATCAACACTGCACACCCAAGAACAAGCATCCAGTCTCGCATGGGGTGCATGGGTTCATGTGTCGCATCCTCTGTATCAAGAGGTGACTGTGTACTATGAAAATATTTCTTTATGCTGATGTTCATATTTTTTTAAATTTTGTGACCTGAATATCGTACTGAGTCTTCCATGTATCGTTCCCCTCTATCTGAGTAAAGTGCACATTCGCAATCGAAACTTGGTACGGCAAATTTTCAAAAAGGGTGAGTGTATCGATGAGTCTCGTATATGTTCCAACCGCACTGACATTCATGACAATGGTTTCGAACGCTGAATTAATTGGAAGTACGGTGATAGCATCAGTCGTGAGGGACACCCCCTGTTCTCGGCCAAGAGTCTCGATGAGGGTAAGAAAATCAACGACACTCTCATCAGTAAGTACTCTGTTTGAGAGTGACGTGCGAGCATCTTTTGTATTTTCAAGTGTTTGTACAAGTGCAGAGAGTGCGTCTCTGTTTTTTTCAACTTTATCAAGCGTAGTACGAATTTCTTGAAAAGATACTTTTTGTTGCTCAACGTATCGAAAAAATATGACAAATACAGCAAGTGCCCCGACAAAAAACAATCCTCCAATGAGCGCAATGATGTGTGTACTTTTGTATACCATTGAAATTCGCATACGTTTTATAGTATTCCGGCAAATGAGATAGTAACAGTAAACGGCAAGTCAACATCTTTTGCAAAATCAGCAATCGGTATTTCTGCTTTTTCAAAGACATCTGATGCTTCAATCGCTTTTTTGAATTGTATGAGCACTTCACGTGTTGATGCTGTTCCTTGAACCTGTACTGTTTTTGCAACGCCCGCGGTGCTCTGTATGGAAAATGTTTTAAAGACTATACCGTCTGGTGCGACTCGCTCAACTTCGCGCACCACATCAGATCCGCGGAGTGTGGACGGGTTTGTCTGTAACTGTGCTAACAGTATTTGTGTTTTTTCCGCCTCATTCTCAGCATCGGCAAATGCTTGTGCCTCATTTCCGACCCCCTCCATTCGTGTCTGGTACTCCTGTATTTGCGCACGAGTAAGGACATATGTTGGCACGAGTGTCGCGGTGAGTAGGAGAAATACTACTCCAATGATAAACCCGCACGTTGCACCAACACGCAAGAAATACTCATGTTTCAGTACTCGTACTCCTGCGGGTGGAATGAGATTAATCATACGTTACATAAAACTTCTTAAAGCAAGCCCAATTGCAGTGGCGTACCCATATGAGTACCGTCGAGTAATTGGAGGAATGC
>DALYES010000034.1:0-1942 GCA_031972435.1 Minisyncoccota bacterium | reverse complement strand
AAAAGCATTGCCCCACACGTGTGCGCGTTCGGTAGAAACCTCGAGCTTCTCCGTCAAAAACTCAGGAAGTCCAAAAATATTTGCGCTCCCACCACACACAATTACCTTCTTAATCTCGCGTGCTTCTCTATCGATATCGCGTGTGTGCCAGTAATGCATACGAGTGCCAAGCTCATCGGCTATTTCATTGGCATACTTCTCGAGAAGCGTTGCTACGGGGTCGTTCTCTTTTGTGTGCACAAGACCCTGTGTATTTTTTATTGTCGTGAGCTCCGATTCAGCAAGATTGCCCAGAATCTCACGCATGTCCTGACTTATCTTACTCCCCGCAAACTCGAGCGTTGAAGTGTACATCAGTGTCCCCTGATGCACGATACCAATTCCCATACGTGTCTTTCCAAAATCCACAATCATATACGTTTCGTTGTGTCCAAGCGGGATAGCAGCGCGTGCGATAGCTTGTGCTTCAATTTCAAAAGAGAGCGGGATGAGCCCTGCCTGCAAACACGCTTCATAGTACCCATTGATGGTTGACTGCGCATACACGGTCACTGCAATGCGTATTGAATGACTCTCTGTATCATGACCGACAATCATATAGTCAAAATATGCATCGCGCGGTGAGAGCGGTACATTTTCTTCAAGACGGAATTCGAGTAAACCACGAATTTCTTTTCTCGGTGTGTGCTCAGGGAGCGTTGTCTCAAAGAGGTACGCTCGCTCTTCAGGAAGTGAGGCATTCACATATCGCGCACCTGTGCGCTCTTTCATCTCACTGAGCACTGCAGCGAGTTTTGTACCATCATGTACATTTCCTCGTTCAAGTATTCCCACAGGAACATCAATATCTCCCCAATATTTTAAGTTGAGAAATGTATCGTGAGCATGTTCACGCTCAAATTGGATGTACTTGAGAGAGGTGTCTGAAATATCAACTCCCACACAGGGAAAAGACATGATATGAGGTGGTGGAAATACACGTTGTATAGAAGAAAGAACAGACATACGAAGATACCTCCATTATACATGGAGGTATCACGTAATCCCTATGGCATTCCACACTATTTAATTTTTGTTCCTGCGGGGACGTCGGCAGTCGGTGCGAGGAGCGCAAGCGTTCCCTCAGAGCTCGCAGCGAGTATCATCCCCTGACTCTCAAATCCGCGAATCGTGCGGGGCTCGAGGTTGGTGATGTACGGAAACTTCTTCCCCACCAAAACCTGTGGGTCGGGAAGGTATTCACGAATACCTGAGAGAATTTGACGGGGCACTCTATTTCCCTCTTCATCCACATCACCCACATCCACTATGCATTTGAGGAGCTTATCTGCTCCCTCAATGAGTTCCACGGAGAGAACCTCACCGATGCGAATTTCTATTTTTGCAAAATCGTCGTAGTTAATCATAGTGCTCATTTGTAACGTGTAACAAATTGTATATATCGTATATATTCCATATTTTCTATTTTCTATTTTCTATTTTCTATTTTCTATTTTTAACAGGTAACTATTGAGAATGACGCTCGCTGCGCTCGCGTCCGTCATCTCATTTCTCCCCTGAAAACGTATCGCCTCCTGCGTCGTATACTGCTCGGGCTCAAGCTCGATAGGAAGCCCAATGTGCAGGGTGAGGTCTTGAATAAAATCCTCCACCTGTGCGTGCACCTTGTTGGGTGCACCGTCGCGACCGAGTGAATGCCCTATCACAATACGTCCTACCTTCTCTTCTCCTACAATCTTCTCAATTCCCTTCATAAGTGACGAATCGTTTGGAAGCACCACACGCGGAAACGCCATCATGCCTTTGTCGTCAGTGAGTGCGATTCCCACACGCTTCGTCCCATAATCAATTCCCATCAATTTCATGGGAATAGCATAGCACACCTCACTGTATTTTGATTTACATAAATTTTCTGGTATTATCCGTGTGCTGAAATGCATAT
>DALYES010000033.1:7193-8350 GCA_031972435.1 Minisyncoccota bacterium | reverse complement strand
TTTAATAGAGCCGTACTATATCAAAAATAACACCTAAAATGTTTCTTTAGCTCGAAATTCCCTTTTTTAGGGAATTTTTTAATGGAGCCATCTCAGAATGTGCCACTACGGCACATTCGTTCGGGATTGAAAACCGGAACGATGTGGCTTTGCCACGAGTGAGGTGGGGTAGAGAGTGCTTATGATTTGAGAAGCTTTGCTTCGAATAATCATTAGCAACTCGTGACCAATCCCGAGAGATGGCTCAATACTAAAAAACAGCACGCAGGTGCTGTTTTTTAGTATTGAGCCATCTCGTGCGTATCTGTTTCTGAAAGAAACAGGAGCAGGGATTGAAAGGTTTGCAATATGAGCCACTATTCAGAATGTGCCACTACAGCACATTTGTTCGGGATTGATTCCTAAGTAATGTGTGATAGAGTCTTTCATGGAACTCAGGTGGGAGTGTGTATGTGTGTATGAAGAAGGGTGATTCGGTATTCCCGATAGTTGGAAGTCCCTGCTCGACTCCTAAGGGTCGCTTCCCATGGCACCACGTCGTGAATGATTGACGTGGAGGGTCCTGAAATATGTACACCTAAAATAGGTAAGCGCTGGATTAGATACCCAGGCCTAGCAAGATGTAGCTATCTAATCCACTCTGAGTTTCATTTTTGACCCGCCACGGCGGGTTTTTTTATCACAAGGGACCATAGTGTTTAAATAACCTTCTATCGGCTCGTCAAAAATTAGATGTTATACTCTAGGCATATGCAAACACCACAGGAAAGAATTGCAGAAATTGAAGAGGCAATGCTCCGCTCAGACTTTTGGAATGACCCAAAAGCAGCACAGGATATGTTTAAGGAGCTACAAGCACTCAAAGATACGATTGAAGGAAAAGGAAAATATGACCGTTCGAATGCCATCATCACGATTGTTGCGGGAGCTGGAGGGGACGATGCTGAAGATTTTGCGCGTATGCTCGTTGAAATGTATCAAAAGTATGCCGAGAAGCGTGGGTGGAGTGTCACTATTCTTGATGCGAACCCGAACGAACAAAATGGGTATCGAAACATCGTGTTTGAGATTGGGGGGAAGGATGCGTATGGGACACTTCGTCCCGAATCAGGAATTCACCGCCTCGTTCGCATGTCACCCTTTAATGCAAATGGTAA
>DALYES010000033.1:5719-7183 GCA_031972435.1 Minisyncoccota bacterium | reverse complement strand
TTGAGGTTTCGCCACAAGTGGATAATGTTAAAGAAGTCGATTTGAATGAAGACGAGCTCGAAATTTCATATGCGAAGTCAGGCGGAGCAGGGGGGCAAAATGTCAACAAGAGGGAGACTGCAGTGCGTGTGACACATATACCGACGCGCATTTCAGTCCACGTTTCTACAGAACGAAGCCAGCAGCAAAATAGAGAGAAGGCCCTCGCGCTCCTCGCGGGGAAAGTGTATGCCTTCAATGAGGAACAACACACACGAGAAATGAAAGGACTTTCAGTGGAAAAGACGGTTAAGATTGAGTGGGGGAGTCAAATACGTTCGTACGTTCTGCACCCGTATCAGATGGTTAAAGACCATCGCACTGACACCGAAGTGCGCGACATTGAACGTGTGCTTGCGGGTGATATTCAAGTTTTTCTTGATGCGGAAGCACAGCTGTCATAGTCAATCCAATGGTCTGTGGTGGACATGAGCACCGAGTACACGTAAAATAGAACAGCATATGATTTATTTTGATAATGTCTCAAAAATATACAATAACGGTCGGTCGGTCGCACTCCATGATGTCACCTTCCAAGTAGCACCAAATGAGTTCGTATCGATTGTGGGTCACTCTGGCGCAGGGAAGACAACGCTTCTTAAAATGCTCATCGTAGAAGATAAACCCACAAAGGGACAGGTATTTTTTGAATCGCTCGATATCAACACCATTTCTCGAAGTGCGCTACCGAAGTATCGAAGAAAAATAGGAACCGTTTTCCAAGATTTCAAATTACTACCACACATGACCGCATACGAAAACATCGCTTTTGCGATGGAGGCAAATGGTCGTACCGATGAAGAGATTGCTGAAAACGTGCCACAGGCACTCGACCTCGTTGACCTCGGTGACAAAGTCTGGAATTTTCCACATGAGCTTTCCGGTGGAGAAAAGCAACGTGTTGCCATTGCGCGTGCTATTGTGAATCAACCAGATATCATTATTGCAGATGAGCCAACGGGCAACCTCGACCCGATTGCGACATATGAGGTGGTTCAGATACTCAAGAAGATAAATGACCTTGGCACAACCGTGATTATGACGACACACAATAAGGGTGTTATTGACGCACTTGGACGCCGTGTGATTACCATGGATGAAGGTCGAATAGTGAGGGATGACGTAGAGGGTAAGTATGTGCTTTAATAATGAAATACTCTCATTTTGTACATTTCTTTGTTGCACTGCTTGGTTGCTCCACGCACAGTAGGTTCACTACTGCTTGGTCACATCCCTCACGCGCGCCTCGAACTGTAGCAAAATTAATGTATTTCATTTAATTCTTATGATTACCAGTCTCAAACGAGTGATTCGCGCAGGTTTTGTTGGGTTTTGGCGTAACGCCTTTGTCTCGCTCTCGGCAATTTTTGTGATTACCGTCACGCTCACGGTTGTGGGTGGTTCAATGCTCATCTCACAACTCCT
>DALYES010000033.1:0-5709 GCA_031972435.1 Minisyncoccota bacterium | reverse complement strand
CACGACTGCAGACGAACTCGATGTACTAGGCCTTAAAGAGTCACTCGAACAGTTGCCAGATGTACGAGAAGTCGTATACACCTCGCGCGAGGATGCACTTGAGCAATTCCGAATTCGTCACCAAAACGATCAACTCACCATTCAGGCGCTTGAGGAGCTCGGTGAAAATCCACTTGGGGCATCACTTTCAATCCGTGCCAAGGAAACATCTCAGTATGAAAGTATCGCACTTTTTCTTAAGGCACAACAAGATGCCGAGTCTACAGACGCACCTCTCATTGATAAGATAAATTACAACAATAACAAAGAAGCAATCAATAAATTGACAAACATCATTGATACGGTGAAGCGTTCAAGTTTTGTTGCCATGCTCGTACTCATCGGCTCGTCGATACTCATTGCATTTAACACTATACGGCTTGCTATTTATACTTCACGCGAAGAAATCAGTGTCATGCGCCTCGTGGGAGCGTCCAATATGTTCATCCGTGGCCCATTTGTTCTCCAGGGAGTACTCTACGGTCTCATATCAGGAGTGATTACACTCCTCATCCTCTATCCTACGGTACTTTGGCTTGGTCCAAGTACAGAGGTGTTCTTTGAATTTAATATCTTTAATTACTTTGTAGAAAACTTCGGGTATCTCTTTGTGGTACTCGTGGGCTCAGGAATTGTGCTCGGCGTCGTTTCAAGTACGCTCGCTATTGCTCGGTATCTACGTGTTTAAGTATGGCTTTACAAAAGAATTCAGTTGCGCAAAAAAGTAAAAAACGTTCATACATTTTTATCGTCGGTGGAGTCATGAGTGGGGTAGGGAAAGGGATTGCCTCATCATCAATTGCGCTCATTCTTCAGTCACGCGGGCTCACGGTCACATCACTCAAAATTGATCCGTACATCAATGTCGATGCCGGCACCATGAATCCCACTGAACATGGTGAAGTGTTTGTGCTTGAAAATGGTTTGGAAACTGATCAAGACATGGGTAACTATGAGCGTTTTTTGGGAAAGGATATTCGTGGTATCAACTACATGACCACAGGAAGTGTATACCAAGATGTGATTCGAAAAGAGCGTAATCTTGAGTATGGAGGAAAGAATGTCGAAGTAGTACCACACATTCCAGAAGAGGTTATTCGACGCATCAAGAAAGCTGCAGAAGTTGCCGACGCAGATGTCACCACTATTGAAATTGGGGGAACGGTAGGGGAGTACCAAAACATTCTCTTTCTTGAGGCTGTTCGGATGATGAAATCTGAAATGCCAGACAATATTGCGGTGGTTATGGTGAGCTACTTGCCGGTACCAAGCAGTATCGGAGAGATGAAGACAAAGCCAACACAGACGGCTGCTCGCATTTTAAACAGTGCCGGTGTGTTTGCAGATTTTATTTTGGGCCGAGCACCTGTACCACTCGATAAAAAACGAAAAGAAAAAATTGCACGTTTCTGTAATGTGAAGGTTGACCACGTTATTTCTGCTCCCGACGTGAAGAGTGTCTACGACGTACCCCTCAATTTTGAAAAGGACAATCTCTCACTTCTCATTTGCAAGCAGTTGGGAATAACAACCACAAAGCCAAGTAACATGTCTGCATGGAAGAATTTTGTGACTCGGTCAAAAAGTGGCAAAGACGTCGTAAAAATTGCTGTTGTAGGAAAGTATTTCAATTCAGGCGATTTCATTCTCTCAGATGTGTACATTTCGGTACTTGAAGCAATCAAGTATTCTGCGTACGCGCTCCACCTCACTCCTGAAATCCACTACCTCTCATCACAACATTTTGAAGATAAAAAAGCACTTAGAGAGCTCAGTACCTACGATGGTATCTTGATTCCAGGTGGTTTTGGCTCGACCGGTATAGAGGGAAAGCTCAATGTCATTCAGTATGCGCGAACACACAAGATTCCTTATTTTGGTATTTGCTACGGTATGCAACTTGCAGTCCTTGAGTATGCAAAAAACGTTCTCAAATTTAAGAGCACAAGTACTGCAGAAATAGATCCACATGCAGAACACCTCGTCATTGACGTCATGCCTGACCAAAAGGAAAAAATTGCTCGTGGTGAGATGGGTGGTTCGATGCGACTTGGGGAGTACCCCGCGCTGCTCATGAAGGGGACAGTAGCCGCGCGCGCCTACGGCGCACGCGAAATCAGTGAGCGCCACCGTCACCGCTATGAGGTAAACCCAGCGTACATTGACCGTCTTATTGCAAAAGGAATGGTGTTCTCGGGCACCTCACCCGATGGTACGCTCATGGAAATAGCTGAGCTTCCTCACGATGTACACCCATTCTTCCTCGGTACGCAGTTTCACCCAGAGTTCCACGCACGGCCACTTACACCGCACCCGCTGTTTACGGCTTTTATCAAGGCATCCTATGAGCACAAGAAAGGGTAGTTCGTAATACAACGTTACTATGAAAAAATCAAAAATTCTTATCGTTGACGATGAAAAGGATTTGCGCGAAGCACTTCGCGAATCGCTCACGTCTGCGGGTTTTGAGGTCTATACCGCAGTTGACGGGAAGGACGGGCTTGAGCAAGCGTTTGCACTCAAACCAGATCTTATCCTCCTTGATATTAGTATGCCTCTGGTGAATGGACATCAAGTAGTAAATGAGTTACGGAGAGATACGTGGGGTAAAAATGTCCACGTCCTCATGCTCACCAATGCAGATGACCCCGCAAATATTGTTCAGGGAATGAAATTGAAGAGTGATGACTACATTATCAAATCACAGATTAGTCTTGGAGACATCACGAAGAAAGTGAAGCAGTACCTCGTAGGGTACCACGATTGAGAAAATGAGATACCAAAAAGCGCGTCATCCGACAATTGTCGGATGACGCGCTTTTTGGTATCCGTCGACTATTTTTTTAGTTCTCTGTCCTGCAATCTCTTCTCGTTCCGATAGAAAAGTGTCGGTACAAGGACGAGCGTGAGAATCATGGCAAATGTGAGTCCAAACATAATCGCAAACGCGAGCGGGCTCCAGAAGTCTGAAATCGTTGAGAGTGGAATCATACCTACCACGGTCGTGACCGTCGTGAGAAAAATTGGTCGTAACCTCGAAACTGACGCATCTGCAACAACGTCAATGAGTACATCAGTACCCTGCATGGTATCGCGATAATGAATCATTGAGTCGAGGAGGATAATCGCGTGGTTGATGATAACCCCCGCGAGCGCAATTACGCCAAGGAGGGAGGTAAAGGAGAGAGCCTGACCTGTGGCAGCGAGCCCTGTAAAGACACCAATGAGCGAGAGCGGTACTGCGAGGAGGAGGTAGAGTGAGTAGCGGATTGAATTGAATGAGAGGACGAGAATAGCGAGCATGAGAAGAAGTCCTGCAACAAACGCAAGTGCCATTTCAGTGAATGACTTATTGATATCCTCCGCCTCACCGCCGTACGAGATACGAACACCATCGGGCAACTGTAATTCTTGTTGACGTGACTTGAATGCAGATACAATTTCTGCTGCGGTCACATCACCGGTCGTGTATGCCGTTACTGTTTCGACACGTTCTTCACCCTCATGCGCGATGTTTGCATTTACTGGTGCGAGACGCTCATTGACGACAGACCCAAGGAGGACACTTTTGCCCGTCATCGAGGTGATGGTGAGGTTCCTCAGGGTATCGAGTGTAATAGTAGGTGTTGCAGAAAAATCAGATTCATTTGGATCCACCTCGAGTTTCACCACAATGTCGGTATCTTCACCACTTCGCGTAAATGTTGTTGCGGTTACGCCGAAGACTGCAGAGCGCAATACCTCGCCAATGGCAGAAGGTGAGACACCTGCAGCACTCGCTTTGTCACGGTCGACTTCGAGAATAAGTTCGGTTGCACTGTTGCTCGTACTGAGGGTGACGTCGCGCGTACCGGTAATTGATTCGAGGAGTGTCCCCGCACGTTCAACTGAAAGCGCGAGTGTGCTGAGGTCGTCCCCAATAAACTTGAGTGTCACCGGCGCACCTGTCGGTGGACCATTTTGTTGTTCAGTAATTTTTACATCGACATTTGGTATGTTGCTAAATGAACTGCGGAGGTCACGCGCAATGACATCACTCGATTCAGTGCGGTCTGGATTGAGGCGGAGAGTAATGTTTGCAAACTTTGTACCGCTCTTTCCTTGGCCAGTAAATGCTGAGCCGGCACCTGCGGTAGAGGTGAAGGAGGTGATGTACGGTTTGTCGTAGAGCATCTCTTCAACCGTCCGAAGTGCCACGTCAGTGACGCCGAGCGTGGTTCCTTGACGAGTTTCAATTTCCACAAATACATAGTCGACATTTTCAGGAGGGAAGAAAATAACCTTGAGCATGCCACTGATAGGGAGGATAAAAACAAGCAAGAAACCAACACCGAGTGCACCAAAAAAGTATCGTTGTGCACGCGTGTTTTTAAGGAAATCAATGAGATGTTTGCGATACCACGCGCGCGCACGGATTGTGTACTCCTCCTGGAGTGCTCCAAACTTATTTGCGTGTGAGTGTTTTGTGAGGTACACCGCTATGAGGGGCACCATACCGAGTGCGACTACAATCGATGCGAGGAGGACAAAAATAATTGTAAAGGGAATTGATTTAATGAATTCACCCACAATACCCGAGAGGAAAAAGAGGGGGGCAAAGGCCGCAACGGTTGTCATGGTACCTCCAATGAGTGGCCACGCGTACTCTTTAATAGCTGCGATAGCAGCATCGTCAGCATTGCCAAACTTTTGCATGCGCGTGTGAATTGCTTCGGTAATCACAATACCTGAATCCACGAGAATACCCACAGCAAGAATGAGCGAGAAGAGTGAAATGAAGTTGATGGTGTTACCCGATGCGTAGAGGCCGATGAAGGCAATCACAAACGAGAGCGGAATTGAGAGCGCAGCAACCAAAGACTCACGCCATCCAATAGTGAGGAGGAGACAGAGAATGACGAGAATGACCGTCTCAACACCAGTGGTCACCAAGTCAGAAAGGTCATTTTTCACCTGATCACCTTGGTCGTACACGACGAGGACTTGTGAAGACGCGAGAAGTCCATTTTCTCCTTTCATTGTCTCCATTTTTGCAAGAACGCCATTCGACATATCGGTGACATCAACTCCTGCACGTTTAAAGATAGAGAGCGTGAATGCTGACTCCGCTGGTACACCGTTTACTGAAACACGTGAAATGCTCGACTCTCGTTCGACGCCATCCTGTACCGTTGCAACATCTCGAATGTACACAGGGATACCACCGGTCATGCTCACGGGTATATTTTCTACTTCAAGTATGTCAGTGATTTTGCCCTCATACCGCACCGCGTACTCAATATCATCGGTCACCACTGTTCCTACGGGAATGGTGAGGTTGGCAAGCCCAAGTGCCCGAGTGACATCACCGAGCGTCAGTCCATACGCTTCGAGGGCTGATGCGCGCACAATAACCTGTACTTGGTGTGGGCGTACCCCCTCAATGGTGACCTCAGAGACGCCACGAACATTTTTAAATTCATCGGAAACTGTTTCCGCAAGTTTTGTGAACTCAAGGGGAGGGAGGTCTGAGGAAACCGAGAGAACAACAATCGGTTGGTTTGCAAAATCTACCTTTGTGACAGAGGGGTCATTCGCATCTGCGGGGAGTTCTCCCTTTGCAGTATCAACCGCGTCTTTCAGATTCTGAATTGATTTATCAATATCAGCACTCGCGTCAAAATTTGCCAC
>DALYES010000032.1:0-8416 GCA_031972435.1 Minisyncoccota bacterium | reverse complement strand
CCAATACAGCAATACGACGCTTCACTCCCTTCAGCTCACCGAGGGTCGAGAGTGATTGTTCACTTGCTGCTGGTGATGAATTGTACGTATCGTCAATAAGTGTGGTGTTCTTGATACCAGGTACGAGACGCATGCGCCCCGGTGGTGGTGTGTGTGTGCAGAGTATCTGTGCGACGGTATCAATACCAATACTGAATACAGAAGCAACTGCAGACGCTGCGGCATAATTATACGCATGCTGGACACCAAGCGATCCATTCACCCTCATGAGGACAGCAGAATCGAGGTGTGTGAGCATAAACTCAAACCCCACAGCTTGTCCATTTTCATACACGACTCTGTCTGCTGAAGCAGTAAACGGAGAGAGCGAGTATCGACTGTATCCAATGGAACGCTGAAATACTCCCTTTGCAATTTCTACCACCCTCTCATCATCTTGATTGTATACGAGTACACCATCTGGCTTGAGTGCATCAACCAGTTTCTTCTTTTCGTTGATTACCGCCTCCGGTGAATCAAAGTATTCAACGTGCACCGGCACATCAGGGAGTCGTGTGAGTACAACCACATCTGGACGGATCCATGCGGTGAGCTTATCCATATCCCCTGGTCTATCGACACCCATTTCGAGGACGAGAACCTTTGGGTACTCTCCTGGATGAAAGGCAATGAGTGCCCCGTCGACAATATTTTTGAGCCACTTGAGTGGATTACTCCACGCATTGGGTAATCCGAGAACAGAGAGCGGGACACCAATTTCTGAGTTAAAACTTTTCTCACTCTTTCGTACGTGCATACTCGGTTTGCACACCTCAAAAATCACATCTTTAATTGACGTCTTTCCCACGCTCCCAGTCACCGCAATAATGTGTGGGTGTGTTCTCTTCAGGAGTATTTTCGCCTCAAAGGTGAGTATTGCTACAACAATTTTTTTAAAAATTTCTTTCATGCCAGGTCTTCTTATGAACGTTATGAATGAGACTACATACAATCCCTACCGGTCAGGTGGCAGTGCGTAGTAATTGATAAGAAACTGCTCCAGTTCAATGAAGGGGTCTGTGAGTGTCTCAGATGCATATTGCACCCCTTTCGGTTCAACAGTATACATGAAAACAAGAAATTGTGGGTCATACGCAGGAAAATAGCCAAAAAATGAGTGTAGGTATCGGTCATCGTAGTAGCCACCTGTTGGGTCTGGAATCTGTGCCGTACCAGTTTTTGCTGCAATGGTGTAGTAGTCATTCTTTGCCTTTCCACCCTTGAGCGCAGTATCAACAACCTTGACGAGCATGCTCGTAATGTCTTCACTCGTCTGCTCACTAAACACACGCGCACCTTCAGGCTGTACCACATTGTTCACTGTTCCATCCTTATACTCAATGCGCTTCACCAAGTGTGGAGAAATGAGCACTCCTCCATTCGCGAGTGCCGAAAGGGCACGCACCGTTGCAATAGGTGTGAGTGAGATACCCTGTCCAAACGATGCTGTCGCAAACTCAAGCTCGCGATTTTCTTCAAGATTCTTTATCAACCCATGACCTTCGCTCGGCAAGTCGATTCCCGTTTCAGACCCCAGCTTCAAACTATAAAAATATTTTCGAAACCGCTCCCTCCCGAGGAGAGATGCTATATGCGCCACACCAGTGTTGAGCGACTGACTCAAAATCTCCTGCATCGGTACCGTACCTCGTCCGCGCTTGTCAAAGTTACAAATCTTCTTTTCACTGAGTACGATACATCCAGGGTCAAAGTAGGTGCTCTGCGGTGTAATCACACCTGCATCAAGCCCAGACGCAACGGTGAGCGGTTTAATAATGGAGCCCATTTCATACACGGTTTCAACGAGTGGATTTTGAAAATCTTCGAGACTCACCCCATTTCGATTATTGAGATCAAAGGAGGGGATAACATTGAGTGCAATAATTTCTCCATTTTTTGGATTGATGATAATACCTCCAGTCACTTTACTATTCCACTGTTTCTGTGCATCCTCAAGCACTTTATCGAGGGCGCGTGCGACCGTTGGTTCAATGGTGGTCACGATATCTCCCTCAGTCACATCCGATGCGTCAAATACAAGGTCACCGAGGTTACTAAATAGTTCTGCAAAGAAATTGACACTGAGATGATTTGAGTCACGCATGAGTGTTTCATTGTAGTATCGCTCAAGACCATACTTCCCGACAATCGAGTCATTGTCATAACCAATAAACCCTATCGTTCGCCCAGCGAGCGACTTACCCGGATAGTATCGCCACTGATTGCGATACAGCTTAACTCCCTCAATGGCGAGTGCTTCGATTTTCTCTGCGACATCATTTGTGATTTCTTTCTCGATTTCTTGATACGTTTTATCAGTGCGTTTTGCACGCTCTATGAATGTGTCGTGATCGAGTGGCACAATAGCATTGAGTGCACTGTACACCTGCTCTGGGTCTACGATTTTTGAGGGATCGATGGCAAGGAGGAAACCAGTCTTTATGGTTGCCGCTGAGACTTTTTCGTTATCCTTGGTAGTGAAATATATACTTCCTCGATTATAGAGTTCTCGAACGGTGTGCACGTACTGTTTCTCACCAGCCTCACGGTAGTCACTACCCTTCATGAGCTGCACATAGTACAAACGCACCACGAGCACTGACATGAGGAGTAACACAATGCCGGTAATTATTCGAATTCTAGTTACAGCATCACGCCTCATACACAATTTAGTTTTGCACCATAACGAGTGTGTTTTCCCCTCTGTCTATGAAAATCTTTTCTTTTGCTTCAACGAATCCACGATGGGTCGCAATGTCACTACTCATGTTGTGTTGCAATTCGATATAGGTAGATTCAAGATCGCCAATAACTGTTTGAACCTCTGCGAAATGTGCGTCAACCTCTTTGAGCATAACTACATTGAGTATTGAGGAACTCACAAAATACATGTACAAAAAGACAACGACGACGAGCGATGAGAGTGCAATATAGAAAAGTCGTGTTTCATCGAGATATGCTGTTGTCGTTTTATACTTCCTCATATTTTTCAAAAATTCGTAATTTTGCGCTTCGTGCGCGGGGATTATCGAGTAATTCATCATCTGATGCTGTAATTGGTTTCTTCGTGAGAACCAACCCAACGTGATCGTGAGCTAGGTTTTTGAAAAAGTGTTTTACGATTCGATCCTCGATGCTGTGGAATGTGATGACGGCGAGGCGTCCCTGTGGCGCAAGGAGCATAACTGACTTCTTGAGGAACTCCTCGAGAGCGCCAAACTCATCATTCACTGCAATGCGAATCGCTTGAAAGGTTCGTGTTGCGGGATGAATTCGGGCTTTTGTGTAGAAGGATGGGACGGCGCCCTTAATGACCTCAACGAGTTCAAAGGTGGTTTTGATAGGATTCACAGTGCGTGCTTCGACGATGTGTCGCGCAATACGTCCTGCAAATCGCTCTTCACCATACCCACGGAGAATGTTGACGATGTGCTCCTCTTCCCATTCATTCACGATGTCGTATGCGGTAAAGATGTAGTCTTTGGCATCCCCGAAGGTCATGACCAGAGGTTCATCTACCTGGAAGGAAAACCCCTTCCCGTTGCCACTGAATTGCTCCATCCGCCAACCAAGGTCAGCGAGGATTGCGTCTACTTTTTCAATGCCTAGTTGTTTTAAAATTGAGTCGATTGTTCTAAAGTTTCCTACCGCGAGGTGCGTGGTGCAGGGTGTTGCTTTGAGTATCTCAGTACTTTTTGCAATTGCATCCGCATCAACGTCAATACCGACAAACACTCCGTGTGTGCCGAGTGCATGTGTGATACCTCTCGCATGACCCGATGAGCCCAGTGTCGCATCTACGACCACTGAAGATTCATTGAGAGCGAGTGCGACGACCGCCTCGTCCGTAAGTACAGTTTTGTGAGATTGCATATGACATGAATTAGAGGACACCTATCTCGCCGAGTTTTTCAGCGAGCGCATCAGCCTGACCTTCAATACGTTCTTTATACTCACTCCACCGATTCTCATCCCACATTTCTACACGATCATGGATACCCGCGAGGACAACCTTTGCAGATAGCCCGGCGAACACCTTTAAGAAATCAGGAACGAGAATTCTTCCTACAGAATCTACCTCCACCTCAACCGCTCCCGAAAGGAAGAATCGGTTAAACCCGCGCGTGTCCGCCTGTCCGAGTGGGAGTCTACCGATTTTTTCGGTGATCTTCTCCCACTCTTTCAAGGGATATATAAAGAGACAGTTATCAAGTCCGCGAGTAACCACGAGATTTTTGCCAAGCTCCTCCCTCCATCTTGAAGGTAAGGACAGCCGTTTCTTGGCATCAATATTATGTGTGTACTCTCCAATCAGCATGTGTATGATTGTGTAAACTCGATACTGTTAAACTATTTTCATAGTTTACCACTATCTCCCACCACTCGTCCATTATATACCACTTCGCCCCACCGTCTACCACACTTACACACAAAGGTGTGCATAACTCATCACACAAAACGCCCAGCGCGAAGCGCTGGGCGTTTTTTAATTTTCACTCTCACATTTTTTGTCCACTATTCTCTTTTCTCTATTTTCTATCTTCTATTCTCTATTTTCTATTTTCTATTCTCTATTCCATCGGTCGCATGAGTGGGAGAATTCCCTAAAAACAAACGCGCTCCGAATACTGTGGAGCGCGTAAGGGGTAAATCTGTCTCTTCACTCCTCGCAAACTTTTCTCTTGTAGACCATGCACTTCATACCTCTTCTATTTCTTGTCCTATACTCATTTTGTTCTACGCGGATGGCCACCACGTCTTCATTCGATGCATAAGACACCATTTTGGTATCCACACACCCATCTGTCCGAACGTATGTCGCAAGAAGGCTGAAGTAATGGTCGCGTATCAGTTGAGAGAGACGCCATTCGCGCCAATGATGCATACGTACGTCCCAGATATTTGGCTCTTCTTTCAGACCGCCAAGCCCCCCTGTCCTCAACTCATCGAATCCACATCCGACAGAACCAATTATGATCCTCCCGGTCGAGTCTGTTCTTTGTCTTGCTGTCACTTTCATCACAACTCCTCTCTATTCCATTTAACAAAACTAAATGTTTATACCAAATAAATTGTATTGTGTCAAAAATTCAGTTGAGAGCAATTCCCTCCTTGGTCATGCATACGCATACGCTTCGCGCCGGGCTTTTTTGTTTGTTTGTGTACATTACGCTACACGCAGGAACTCTTATGACACCATGCTAAAATAATTGGTATATGGAATCAGAAAATAATTTTACAAATACTACTCCACGAGAGGACGAGGTGCTGTTGCCCGAAGAATCAGACGTTCAAAATATTGACACCACATATCAGACAGAACCTGAAATAAAAGAAACCAGTCCATACTGGTATTTATTTTTGGCTCTCGTTTTTGATATTGTCGGGCTTGGACTTGGATTTAGTTTGATAAATTTTTTGAATTTTTTTTTATTATTTATTTTTTTTACATTTACTCAAGTTCTTGCAATTTACTTTGCACTCGCAAGTATCATACAAGCATTCCGCTCACATAAGATAAATCAAATGGATAGGAAATCTAGACTAGATGACCGGCTTCTAATTATTGCACTCGTACTTCTTCAACTATGTTGGAGTGGATTTTGTATCATAATTTATATCGCACTTAGAAATTGGAACTAGAGGAGTATCTCCCCATATATAATGGAGATATGGCATTAAAATATAGGCGGTTGAGCAAACAGGAGGTCACTCTCTTTTTTTGTCCACTCTATTACTATGATATTATCGAATTCCGATTGACGTTCTTTGGAGAAGCAAAATGAAAGTGTCCCTTGCACAAGTCAGAGCATTTCGTATGAAAATTCATTGTGGATAGAATTTTCAGACGGACTCGAAAAATATGTACGCTTCGCGTATTATTTTTCGGTCTCCCTCGGTCTCATGAGCGGAAACATCTGTACCTCGCGGAGGGGTTTATTTTCGAGAATTGCAAAGAGACGTTCGCCAAACCCAAAACCACACGTCGGTGGCATACCGTGTTCGAGCATTTCGATAAACTCAAAGTCAGACATCATCGCTTCTTCGTCACCTGACTCGATGAGTGCACGCTGAACCTCAAAGCGCTCGCGCTGGTCGACGGGGTCGTTGAGCTCGGAGTATCCTTTTCCAACTTCACTTCCTCCAATGATAGGTTGAAAGAGTTGCGTAACTTGTGTACCACGAATACTCTTTGCGAGTGGTGCAACGAGTTTTGGATGATTGATGAGAAACGCAGGACCGGCAATATTTTTTCTGCAGTACTTCCAGAGTGTATCGGTGAGACGCTCTCGATTGATACCATCGTAGGTCACACCGAGTTCAGTGAGTTTTTGTTTCAGCACATCTTCAGATGCTGAGATGACATCGACTCCTGTCTGTTTCTGTATTTCATCAACGTAGTCAATCAGTGGCCACTCGCCCCCGAGGTCAAACGTGTGTGTCTTGTACGTAAACGTGGTCGTGCCATATACCTCTTGTGCAATCGTTCGGTACAGCTCCTGTACGAGCTCCATTCCCTGACTGTAGTCTGCGTAGCCGTAGTAGAACTCCATGTTCGTAAATTCTTGGAGGTGCTCGGGGCTCGTCCCCTCATTCCTGTACACGCGTCCTATTTCAAATGTTTTATCAAAGCCCGCTGCGAGAAGTCGCTTCTGCCAGAGCTCACCCACCGAGATACGGAGGAAGACGTCGATGTCGAAGTCATTGTGGTGTGTCTTAAATGGACGCGCTTCTGCGCCACCAGTTGTAATTTCGAGTGTCGGTGTCTCCACTTCCAGAAAGCCCTTCGATTTCAAGAACGTACGCGTCACATCCCAAAAACGTTCCTTGCGAAAAAATGTGGCTCGAAGTTCTGGATTCGTAAGTATATCGAGGTACCGCTTGCGAAAACGATCTTCCTCATTTTGGAGTCCATGAAATTTATCGGGGAGTGGGAGTAAGCTCTTTGAGAGCATCGCCCACCGCTGTACGAGAATTGATTGCTGACCTTTATCTGTTGAAAACAGCGTCCCCGTAACCTCAATAAAATCACCATTGTCGATAACTTCCTTAAAGAGTGAGAATAAATCTTCATCGAGTATATCGCTCTTAAATACCGCTTGGAATTTTCCCGAACCGTCTTGGATATCTGCAAACAGTATGAGACCCTGTCCACGCACTACCATCACACGCCCCGCTATCGTGAGTATTTCAGCCGATGAGACAAGCGCCTCAAATGAGGTGACAACGTCACCGATGCGATGTGTGCGGTGCGTTGTTGCTGGATACGCATCAATTCCCCGCTCTTTGAGTATTTCTAATTTCTTCAAACGCTCCCTTCGTATTTCATCTAATGCTGACATAACTGGTCTATAGTATCGTTTAATCGGGAAAATGAAAACCCCGCGGTGGAGAGAGAGCATACCGCGGGGGTAGCATATATACGTTTGTGTTAAACGAGAAAACCATCCGCAGGGATGGTTTTCTTCTCGTTTCTAGCGTCAGGTTTCTAAATTCACTACGTTCATTAAGAACCTCCTGCCCGGCCTCGTGGTCTCGCCATTAGGAATAGGCGAAACATCACTCCGGCTCATAAGACGAGAAAACCATCCGCAGAGATGGTTTTCTTCTCGTCTTATGCCACTTTCAGCACCGTGTACGTCTGCTTTCCTCCGGGGGTTTCAAAGGTGAATGAGTCGCCCTTTGCTTTTCCCATGAGCGCCTCGCCAAGTGGTGAGAGGTATGAGAGTTTGTGTTCGTGAATGTTTGCTTCCTCAGAACCCACAATGGTATACGTGCGGTTTTCTCCTTCACTCCCCTTTTGAATCGTTACCTCAGAACCGAGTCCAACGACATCACCCTTGTTGGTGCTTGCGACAATCTTTGCTTCTTTGATGACTTTCTCGAGGTACTGAATACGTTCCTCAATCGCTGCCTGCATGTCCCGCGCCTCTTGGTACTCAGCGTTTTCAGAGATATCTCCGAGACTTCGTGCGTACTCGAGTGATTCCGCAACTTCTTTACGACGAACCGTTTTGAGGTGGTCGAGTTCTTTTTTAAGTTCCTCGAACTTCTCTTGTGTTAAAAATGAGTCGTGTGGTTCATTCATATATATGTGCAAATAAGTTAGTGAGTCAATTATACGTAGGTCACCCTCGAAGTCAATGTGGGGAAAAATACCTATTCCTTGACAAAATAAATCTACTGTAAATATTCTTTCCGGTGCTCTGCCATCCAATCAAAAACGTGACCCATGACACGACCAGCACCCACAGTGTTCGTTCGTGGCCCATACTCCATAAACAAGATGAATGCATACTTCGGCTTCTCGTATGGGAAAAATCCTCCAATCCATGAATTGACCAAACCGGGAATACTAAACTTTTCACCGCGATCC
>DALYES010000031.1:0-8439 GCA_031972435.1 Minisyncoccota bacterium | reverse complement strand
TACGTTGTTGTCGACAACGACGATATCCAGAATCCACTTTGACTCACGTCAAATCCTGCACTATTTCCGGTGAGTACACTGTCGGGAACTATCCTATCGCACGCCGTCGTACTCGAATAATACAACCTGAGTTTTACGTCAGTATTTGCTGGTTCAGTCGTGTTCCAAATTATGTCACCCCAATCCGCTTGACCAGGTACCCAATCAAAATCAATCTCCGGTGACATAATTGTGCCCTGTGCATTTCCTGGATTGATTGCAAACTGGAAACCAGAAGCACTGTCATTTACCGTAAGCGCCACCGTCGCTGCGCCAGTTGCACCCGTAGTCACCATGGAGCGTGTTCCCCATGTACCTGCAGATTCTGTCCCTCCTGCTCCAGCCTGTATTTCTGCACTCTCGCTCCAACCCGTACCCGAGACACTGAATGGATACGTGTCAGCACCGTCAGCAGAAAGAAGGTAGAACGCGAGCGTATTTGCTTGCGTCGTGGTGATACTTGGGACAGCGTGACTTGCTGCACTTACTCCGAGATAATCACCACCCGTCACATTGATTGGATTTGTTGTTGAAGCACCCGTCACGCGAATGTAGTACCCCCAGAAGTCTGCTGATACTTGTGCAGGGACACTTGTTGTAGCACTCTCCGTACCGTCAGCCACACGATAGAACGCAGCAGAGTGTGCATCTGAGTTTGCCGCATCACCTGTTTCATTAATCAGCGTGAAGCCTGCGGGCTTCAGTGTTGCATTGTCCCACTGATCGGTATCTGTATTATTGTCGTTACCGACCAGTATCAAAAGTAGGTCACCCACTTCAACATTGGCAGGTTTCGTGAGAGTAAGCGATATACCAGGAGACACAACATTTGATGTCCATCCACTCACCACCGTCGGTACACTTTTCGTGGTTGTCGACAAATTTACACTTCCTGTTGTCGTACTAATGTTCGAACGCGTTCCGTCCTCAAACTGGAGTCCGAGTGTTTGAAACCACGCACTCTCAGAAAGAGTCGTATCAATCGTGACACTCCATATCGTTGACGTTGCACTCCATGTGTTGGAACCAGAGGGGTCACGTGTTCGGACTCGCCACCAATAGGTCGTACCCATCGTTAGTGCATCTGTAAGTTGAACCGTATAGGTTGATGTTGCTCCCGACGCAAAAGTTGACGAGGCCCACCCTGCATCCGTAGGATAGTTTGCAGATGACTTCGTAAAATTCGGTGAACTAAAATCGAAATTATCGTCGACAGTGAGTTCATACTCAAGACGATCACTCTCAGGATCGGTTGCTACAAATGAAAATGTTGGTCGCGTAGTGGTACTTTTTTGATTATCAAAGGGATTGCCCTGTGTCGGTGTATTCGGTAGTCGATTAGTAATGAGTTGAGGGTAATTCGTATATGCGAAGAATGGAGAACTATCGCCCTCCACCATCCGGAAACAGTAACTCGTCCCTTGTGTTGCTCCATTGTTTTGAAGCACAAAATCCCATTCCCCCACACCATTTACGAGTATTTGGTTCGGTGTCACGGTGGCATAGCCATTCTCCTCATAGGTCTCCGATACCGTACTACCCGTAAGGAGTGTTGAGGAAAGTGTACCGTGGTCAGATGTTGTTGAATTATCATACCCGCGCCATATTGTATTTGAGGTTGAAGTTCCAACATCACTCCATGAAGCAATGGCATCGCAGGTACTTGGATTCTCCCCATACTGAAGAATGAAGGTGCGCCCGGTAGTTGATGTCGCATTTTGAACTGTTGTATTCATGCGAAGTCTCACCACTTCGTTTTGTTTTACTGGCGACGAGGTTGCAGTAATTGCTTCATTTTGTGCAATATTCGTTCCACCAAGTGGCCATACATCAATTGGTGTTTGGGCTCCCACATTTACATACCAACGATACGAAGTTTGTGTGAAGAATGGATTAAAGTTTGCACGCTTACCCATAATCACCGTGAGGTATGGGGGCAAGTGACTCGGGTTACTGAAACCCGTAATATTCGTTCTGTGTGTGTGTAGACTCGATGCACCACCTACAGCACCAGCGTCGGTCGATACTCCAACGGGAGCCGAAGTACTTGCATTATTGATGTTTATATGAGTGTGATTTGTCGCACCACCTGTTCCCCCGTATGTGGTTGATGCCTTGAGGAATCGAGCATTAAATGTCGAAGTTGCAGCAGAAGACACGTCAGTCCAACCACTTGGAACAGCGTCAGTCCACATTGCGATAAGGTTGTTTGGGGGCAAGGCGTCAGCTGTAATTTTTGCAAAGAGCACCTCAATGTATGGTGGTTCGTTGCTTACACTACCAGTCGTCGTGCTCAGGGTATGGTAGTGAGTTGGTGATGCACCATTTGCTCCATTACCTGCACCAATCGAACCCCCAGCGGCATTTGTGGTTGTGCCAGTAACAGGGTGTGTGTGGGTATTTGAACCTCCGGTTGCCCCTGGGGTATTTTCGCCACGCACATAGAAACCATCCTGTGGTGCATACCGTGTCCATCCGCTTGGAAGTGATGATGAAGCAACATCAAAAATACCAATGGCTCCTGCTGGTATAAGGGCAGGTTCACCAGCTTGATCGGTATATTGAATAACGCGAAGGTCGCGATATCGTGGAAGACTTGAGGTTGCAGCAACCGTGAGTGCTGAAATGGTATGCGTGTGTAACGTTATTGCTGTAGTGTTTGATCCACCAGCCCCCACTGTTGCGAGTGACGATGTAGCAACAGCACCAGCTGATGCAGTATGACTATGAGTCGCTGAACCTCCTGTAGTGTTATACGTTGAATTACCTTGAGGGAAATTTTGGTAGAAGGCGCCCGAACCACAAGAAATACAGGTCCATCCAGCTGGTGTGGATGCTCCATTATCCCAATAGAGAACCATGCTCCCTGTCGCGTCAGAGGCAATTTGCCACTGTCTATGTTCAAGAAACACAACACGAGCGGTAGTTGTGTTCAGTGGCTTTTCAAGTTTCTCATCCTCAACTGAAATAACCGTTGTCGATTCCATGACTGGTTCAACATTTTCTTCCTCTGCAAACACATGTGTACCAAATATAGATTCAAAAAATGAAACGGGCGATGCTTGTGGTGGTGTCTCTTCTTCGACTGGAGTCTTGGACTGTAAGAGTGTCTCAATTACATCCATTGGAAATATAGCTTGATCAAATGGGAGTGTGTCTGGAACAACAGGGATTGCTGTATGCTCTTGTTCTGTTTCTGTACTGGTGGGATTATTTTCAGGAACTGGCGAAGTGGTTTCCACTTCTTCAGAAACGACATTCGAATTACCGTTATCTGTACTCGAAGAAACATCATCCGAAACAGGTTCACTCATATCATCGGTGTTGGATTCAATATCCTGTGGAGGTGGTGCATCACCCATTTCCACAGGAGTTGCTTGAAGACTCGCTTCAGCGGTCAGATCACCCTCGAGTTGTGCAGGTCCAACCTCGTACAAATACGGGGAGAGGTCCGGCGCATCAAACTCGTACGAAACAGTTTGACTCGTGCCTGCTTCAAGTGAGATATTCCAGACAAGTTCGGTGTACCCTGTCTGAGAGCGAATTTCCGCATCAGTGTTAAACACATGAAAATTACTCGGCACACGCTCAATGAGTTCCCCGCTGAAAGCACTCCGGAGTGCATGGACAGTGAGTTCCATTGGGTACATTGCTGGTGGATAAATTCGAGTTGGACCATTTCGTTCTATAACGATTTGTTGATTGTCTGCAACAATGAACGTATCCATCGTGTGCGCAATCACATTACCGGCATCATCAAGTCGTTCAAGATACATTTCGTAGGTACCAGGTGTATCAGCAAGAAATTGGGCACTGTAATCAGGAACATCTGTAACATTGTTTCCAAAACACTGTCCCGAAGCAGTCACCGGTGGATTTGTAATAAATCCATTTGGATGTGCTACGTAGAGGTTGAGTGTTGCATTGCACACCGTATTTCCATTTGGCGACAGTGAGCCCATTGAAACAGCAACAACATCATTTTGCGAATATTCAGTCTGGTTACTATTAATCGACAAAAGTCCCCACTGAAACTCAAAAGAGTCAGACGATACGTACCCTCCTTCGTCAAATTGAATCTCGATTGTATACAGTCCTGGTTTGAGTCGTTCACGGTCTGTGTCATCCATAACAATAGATACAAGTCCATCTGGAGTGATGGAATACTCTGGCGAGGCTCCTATTGGTTCATCGTTCGCGTTCTTGAATGTGACTTCATTAATTGAAGCAATATCTGACCCAATCAGTGAACGGAGTGCTCGAATGAAGAAATTTCTTTGGGAGGTGTATCGCAGATTAAACTGTGGCAATTCCTCACGCAAGAAATCGAGTCGATCACTTATGAGCTCAGTAAAATCAGGACCATCAAGATGCTTGAGCATTTCATCAGATGAAAAACGATTATCGAGCACATCTTTACTGAAGGTTACAATTCCCGCTTCAAGCCACACAGAATCAATAAAAAGTGATTTAAGCTGTGATGGATCACCTACAAATGAAATAGTCACCGTAAGGTCTGAAAGCAAAGAAGGATCTGTGAGAGATGGGAACGCAACAAGGTAGTATCCGCCGTTCAGTGCGTTTGAGGTCTCTTGGTCAAGGAGAATACTTCCGGCATTTCGCCCAAACTCACCAAACGAGTAATCAACAGATATGAATCCTGGTGATTTTGACAAGTCGACATTGTACTGTCCAGCGAGTGAAAGTCGCAACTGTAAATTTTCAATAGATTGACCATTCGCAAGTTCTGGTATTCCAAAATCATGCAAGGTGAGCGTGTACATTCCCGATGCTGTTTTGGTTATTGCAGGTGAGTCAGTCGTTTCAGTATCTGTCGCAACTCCATTCTGAAGTGCATTTGCCTCTTCATTATCCACTTCTGTTTCTGTAGTACTCGAATTTTCCTGAGATTGAATTTCCTCTCCTATCACTTCTTGAGGTGGTGTACCTGAATCAATAGTATCTGTCACTGTATCTGGTGATATAACTTCAGGAGATTCTGTTGGTTCAGTCACCACTGCCTGTGCAAACAAGAAATCACCCACTGCCTTTTTAAAGACATGGAAATACGATTGTTCAGAATCAAGACGGGTACTAGAGACAACAGGTTCCACACCACCAGAACTCTCTTCAGTACCGCTCGCGTCGGCAGGTTCAGTGACTGGGGTTTCTATTTGTGTTGAATCTTGTGTGTTGTTTTCACTTGATTCGTTTACTGGTGCACCTTCATCACTCGTGCTATTGCTTTCTGATGTCTCGTCCGTTGTATTGTTCTGATCTAATACATCGGTTGTATCAAGTGGCACATCATTGTTTTGAACACTTGAATTAGGATGCGTACTAATTGATTCACTATCAAGAAATGCTGAATTGTTGGTGTTAAATTCCTGAAAAATTGATTGTTCGCCTAGATCATGGTAGTTGAGTGTTTCAACATTTTTCCAATCATCAGAAGATACCGTAGAGGGGAAAATCTCAATTGAATCAGTGGTTGGCTTTAGTGGGCTTGTACCTTCAGCATTACTAAACACAGGATTGACAACAGTGACGAGTACAAAAATTAATAGAACACAAAAAGCAAAGGATGTAAGTAGCGGAATATGTGTACTTTTTGCAATGCGTTTCGTGTCTGAATTACTGAAATTATTAAAAAATATTTTTTGAGCAAACGAATGTGATAACAATACACTAACAAAACTTCCCGCTCTCCATTTTAGCGCTCTAAATATCAGTTTCTTAAATTTATTTCCTACTTTTTGAGAGGAAAAATCCATCACACGATGAAGCGAGCCAATACTCGAATAGAGTACGGCTCAACTATAAGTATACCCCACCAAACGGGCGTTTGGTGGGGTATACCTGTGGAAAGAAGCGCAATTTTAATTATCTTTTAAAATGTAATTCGAGTTACATGAAACTTCAGAATTTGAATTAACCTGTATGATTGCATTTTGCTTATGGCGGGGATAAAACGCAGTCTTATTGTCTTGCGGCGTCTGTTTTTTCTCCGTGGGGAGAAAAAGTGCTTGGTCATATTTTTCATTATGAGAGAAAAATATGATAGACTCTGAAATTATTGTCGCTATGCTCGGTAATTTCAGGTCACTCCTAAAATATAGTCCTTACAGGACCTGTCCACTCATTGGCCCTTTTGTTTCATTTCATTCACAAAAGTCCTCAATGAGTCTTGTGAAGCTCTAAGTATTCGCTTCTCACGCTTGCGCTTTTTATTTTAGGGTCATTTCAATATTTTACTCACATCTGTTATCTCTTTTTCTATGAGTGTCTCAGAAACTTCGAGTGCTTGATTGAGTCCCTCTACAGCTTCTCGCTCTTTCTTTGAGAGACGTTCGTGCTTCGTAATCATATTGATTTGATCATAAATCTCGTCACGAAGAGCTGAGAATATTTTTTCCATTTGATCCTGTATCTCACGAGTTTCCTTTCTCAGTTTATGCTCTTTTTGTTCGTATTGCTTCTTGGTGTACAGCATGTAGCCAAACTCTGCAATGAGTGCAAGGAGGAGGAGGAGTATGATGAGATTTTTACCCTTGAATATATCCCAGATTGAACCTGTTGCAACCACTTCAACAGGTGGGTGCCAGCCAGCGGTAATGAGTACCGCGACGGTTGCTTCAGTCTTATTTCCTGCAAAATCATACGCAACGACTGAAACTGTGTATGTTCCGTCTTCTAGGTCTTTGAGTAGGTATCCCACCTTTGCTTCATCTGGGGATATCTCAATTGGTTCTCCATTTGCAATACTCAACTCATACTTTTTGATTCCAGACGTTGTGTCATTCGCTTCAAATGTAAGTAGTGGAAATGCAGATGGTGAATCGCCAGCACGAACATTTATGGTATACGGTTCAGGAGGTAACGTGTCGATGAGTAGTTTTCGATGAAGTATACCACCCCATCCAACTTGATTTTTATACTGCATGGTGAGGTACTGCACGCCGTCGATGAGTAACTCTGGTGAAAGTGACAACTGACTTATTGGTGGATCATACTCAGTGTCAGGATCAAACTCAGATGATGTTGCTATATCGAGAGCAAGTGAGTCGACATCGAAGGGTACTTCCCATGTAAAGACACCTACCTTTGTTGCATACCACACTTCTGGGTCGAGAAATACAGTGGAACCGGCTTCAGGAGCTCGAGGTGGATCACCAAATGTAATTGCTGCATCATTATTTTCATCTGTAGGTTCTGCGGGGTCCTCTTGAGGAGTCGGAGTTGGTGTTGGGGTAGGTGTTGGAGTTGTTGGAGCAGCAATTGTGAATGATGCATTACTTGGACCGGTGTACACATTTGTCCCCAAGCCATCTGCCGCGAGCACTGATGCAGATGCCACCGAAACAGCTGCGGTTCCCTCTTTGAGTACCTTAAAGGTCACCGATACGAGATTTGACCGAGCAGAAAATGGTGTTGGGCTCCCCCCACCAAATGTAATTGTTCCAGCAGGATTTGAAAAGGTGGGTTCTGTGGTCCATAGTGAAAACACTGATCCGGTCTTTGAAACATTTGTAACTGAGAGTTTTGTATTATCAAAACTGAGCTGTGCCTCAACCGCATTTACACTTTTACCTTGTGGATTTGTCTGAATAGTAACGGTGAATGACTGTCCTACCGAGTAAGATCCAGTACCAGGGGAAATTCCAACATCTGCAGCAAGAGTTTCTGTAGCACATACGACAAACGCGCTCAGAGCGAATGAGAGTGCAAAAAGTAAACGGAATATTTTTTGAGGTACTGAAAGAACGAACATGGTTGCAATTGGTATTATCGTACAGGCTTCCCCTTGACTCGATTAATCTTCAAGCGGACTTTCTCTTTCTCTTCTGGTCGCAAGAGTGGCAAAACAAGAACTAAAACTCCATTTTTTACCTTTGCTTCTGCGTGCGCTATATCGACACTTTCAGGGAGAATGATTCTTCTATAGAAATCACCCCACACGCACTCTTCAGTAAAAAATGCTCCATCAGGTTTTTTCTTAGCAAACGCAAGATGTGTGGGACGGAGACGCTTACCCTCAATGAGAACGTCGACAGCATCACCCTCAATAGAAACATGTATATCAGAGAGTTCAGCTCCAGCAGCCTGTGCATACACAACGATAAGATCAGTAGTCTGGAAGACATCTACATCGAGCTGCACGATTTTATCGAGCGCAGTTTCTTCCTCGCTTGATTGCAAGCGTTGCTCAGTGCGAACACCTCTTCCTTTCAGTCTTTGCAAAAAGGACATACATGACTAGTATACGATAGTATGTGCGTTTCATTGTGAAAGTTATACACAAACAGCCTTCGGATAGAGAATAGAAAATAGGAGATAGAAAAAATAAAATAGAAGATAGAGAATAGAGAATAGAGAATAGAGAATAGAGAATAGAGAATA
>DALYES010000030.1:7999-8516 GCA_031972435.1 Minisyncoccota bacterium | reverse complement strand
GTTCGTACGCAGATACGTGCATATCCGCATACTGTGGTTGGAACTCAGTCGGGGGGAGGAGGGAGAGCAGTTCTTGTCGGTTCCGCACCATGAGCATACCGACGCCTGCCCATGTTGCGTGGATGCCATATCTTGTAAAGAGTGCGAGCATGCGAGGAATAGCGGTGCGTTCGCCACGAATTCTCTCACCATACTCAGCCAGTGTTACCTTATCAAACATACCCCAAAATAATTCGAGATCGATTGAGACAACAAAAAAACTTTCCTCTGATTTCATTCTAGGCACTATACCATTCTCGCATGTCCTCGCAATGTATCTTTTGAGGATAGGGTATAGTTTTATAGAAACAACATATGGAATTAGCTGATAAGAAAACGGTGGTGGTTATTGGTGGGGGAACGGGAACGTATAATCTGCTCAAGGGACTTAAGCAGTATGATACTCAGATCATTCTTAAGGTCATTGTGACGACCGCAGATTCGGGAGGATCGACCGGGCGACTCCGAGACGAGTTTG
>DALYES010000030.1:5235-7937 GCA_031972435.1 Minisyncoccota bacterium | reverse complement strand
CGTCGGAGATGTGCGCATGGCGCTCACCGCACTTGCAAAAGAGAGTGATGAGTATTCAGATATCTTGAGGCAACTCTTTCTGTATCGATTTAACAGAGGAGAAGGTCT
Source organism: Minisyncoccota bacterium (assembly GCA_031972435.1). Taxonomy (GTDB): domain Bacteria; phylum Patescibacteriota; class Minisyncoccia; order Phycocordibacterales; family UBA918; genus Damh-18. The sequence continues at coordinate 7,829 of DALYES010000030.1, read as the reverse complement.
CGCTGGACACACGCTTGGAAATTTATTCCTTGTTGCACTGACCGATATTTTAGGGAGTGAACAGGAGGCAATTCTCGCAGCTTCAAAAGTGCTCGCGACCTGCGGTGATGTGATTCCGGTGACGAATCATGCAACACAGCTCATTGCAGAATATGATTCGGGAGAGTCGGTGGTTGGAGAACATGAAATTGATTGTGCGTCGCAGGTATCCGAATCAAGTGTGATTACACAACTCTCACTTAAAACGGTTGTGCAGGCAAGTGAGAACGCACTCAGTGCAATACGTACTGCAGATGTGATTGTGTTTGGTCCGGGAGATTTGTATACCAGTATCCTCGCAAACTGTGTCGTGGGAGGAGTGCGTGAGGCACTTATGAATACAAAAGCAAAGATTATTTTTGTCTCGAATCTCATGTCACGGAAGGGACAGACACGAGGAATGGGAACACATGAGTATCTCTCTGAATTGTATACATACAGCGGAAGACGACCTGATTATTTAATTTTGAACACAACTCCACTTCGTGAGGATTTGCTTGCCCTCTACACAAATGATGGGGAACACCAAGTTATGCACACGTACACAGAAAATGAAACACAGGTAGTGTACGGTGATTATGTCGGGCAAGAAGACGTGGTATTAGTCAAGGGTGATGTACTCAAACGGAGTCTCATCCGTCACGATGTACACAAGCTCGCGCGTGCTATTATGGACCTTGTATGAAAATCCTCATTGCGACGGGACTCTACTCGCCCGATATTGGAGGGCCTGCAACGTATACACAATTTCTTGAAAAGCATTTACCTGCAGCGGGGGTTACGGTGGATGTTGTTTCATTTAACACTGTTCGGAAATATCCAAAGGGTATTCGACATTTTGTGTATCTCTGGCGACTTTTGAATAAAGGGAAGACTGCTGAATGTATTTATGCGCTCGATACCGTGAGTGTAGGGTTGCCCGCCATGGTTGCCTGTATGATCCTCAAGAAACCCCTCTACCTGCGTGTTCCTGGTGATTATGCATGGGAGCAAGGACAACAACGTTTTGGGTTATCCTCGACACTCGATGAATTTCTCAAGATGACTACGTATCCACCAATGGTGCGTGTGCTCGTAGGCATACAGCGTGCTGTTGCACGTTATGCGACGAAGATCGTAGTGCCAAGCGAGTATATGCGGGGTGTAGTAGAACAGTGGGGAATTGAGGGTACAAAAATAACCCGTGTCTATAGTGCGTTAAGTCCTATTACTGTTTCTCCGAGCGTCACCTCGTTGCGTAGACGGTTTGGCTATACAGGATTTGTGGTGACAACCGCTGCACGGCTTGTGCCATGGAAAGGAATTATTGCACTCTGTGACGCGGTTGCCCTACTTCGTAAAAAAGGTATGAAGGTAACGCTCGAGATTTTGGGGGATGGTGATTCTCGAGATGACTTTGAGGCGCATGTGCGTACTCTCAAGGCTTCGTCATATATTACATTTCGTGGGAGGGTTGCAAAGCAAGAATTATGGGAGCGTATAAAAGCGTCGGATGCATTTGTATTGAACACCTCATACGAAGGACTCTCGCATCAGCTTCTTGAGGTGATGGATATTGGTGTACCAATTGTAACGACCCCCGTGGGGGGAAATGTAGAACTTATTACCGATGACATTGAGGGGCTTCTTGTACCGTATAACGATGTTGATGCACTTGCGGACGCGCTCACCCGCATTACTACTGACCCGCTTATGCGCACCTACGTCGTAGGTAATGCCGAAACGAAGGTTGCGTCATTTAAAGAATCAGCAATCGCGAAGGAAGTAGTGAATCTTTTTGTATAGTATGGACGTACTCACTATTAGTCTTGGACGTACTATTCTTCGCGAAGGTCGAGAACGTGCTCGCATGCACTCGTACGCACAGCATCTCAGTTCACTCTCAATCATTGTTCTCACGCGAAAGGAGCACGGGTGTACTGAGGAGGTGCACGAAAAAAATCTCCACGTGTATCCAACGAATACCGTGACGCGCATCGGTATGCTCGTGCGAGCGTTCTCTATCGGGCGACGTGTGGTGAAGGAGAAGGGGAGTATTGGAGTTGTCATTTCAGCACAGGACCCACTCGAGATTGGATGGCTCTGCTTTTTCCTCGCACAGGTTATGGGCGTTCGGTTCCACGTGCAGGTGCACGGTGATTACTTCAGTAGTGAGGCGTGGGTCGGGCGCTCGCTTACGAGGCGTGTGAAGCGTTTTTTTGCGCGCGTACTCTTAGGGCGAGCGCCCGCAATTCGTGTCGTCTCAGAACGTATTAAGACGTCACTTGTGGAGCAAGGAGTCACCGCATCAAATATCACCGTCCTCCCCATTCGTCCTGAGCTCGAAACGTTCCTACCCCTGCACCACGAGTATCGACAGACTCCCCCGTACACATTCCTCTCCATTGGAAGACTCGCACCTGAAAAAAATATTCCGCGCATTGTACGCGCATTTGCTCGTGTGCACGCTTTGTATCCTGAGACGCAGTTGCGCATCGTGGGGGAGGGGAGCGAACGAGTGCGTATTGAAAGACTCATCACGTCACTCAACCTCCAGTCTTCGGTGACACTGCTCC
>DALYES010000030.1:0-5225 GCA_031972435.1 Minisyncoccota bacterium | reverse complement strand
GCTCCCGTGGACTGACGACGTGCCAAGTGAGATGAATCGAGCAGATGTCTTCCTCCTTTCATCACTCCACGAGGCGTACGCGCTCACCCTCATAGAAGCTATGGCGGTGGGGGTACCACTCGTTACCACCGATGTCGGTTGCGTGGGTGAAGTGGTACAGGATGGTGTCCATGGCATCGTTGTACAGGGAGATAGTGATGATGTGTATGCGACTGCTCTCGTGCGTATGTGCACCGATAGTGCATTTCGTCGTGCGTGTGGTGAACAGGGAAAAATGGATGCAGAGCGAATCGGGGAGCAGACCGGAGATATGTACGCTCGTGCGTGGGTAACCGCAACAACGCAGGGGGTGTAAGCGGTATACTAGTGATATGCAAAACGAGCTAGACCCATCAAAACGTGCAGCAGTGCACCTGAATACTGAACTCGATTCCAACATGAGTGTCCTTGATGATACACATGCCAGCGATAGGACAAACACACAGTATTCAAATAAAGACGTATCTGAAAAAGGACAAGATACGATAGATTCAACACAACCTAAATCAGCAGAACCAGCAATCGGCGCTTCTCAAATAGAGCTCAAAGAAGCTCTCAGTGAGGCTTCGGTGCTTTCGAACACGAGTACACGTCGTTCAGCTCAAATTGTGATACTCACGAAAGATTTGTCCGTGTTTACAGAAGGAAGTCCTACGTATGTACGTATCACCGATTTGCGTAACCGATTTTTTGAGATACACATCGTGGTGCTCAATTGCATAGCAGATTCTGAAGCACTTCCAATTACACGATTTTTTGAGAACGTATGGGTGTATCCAGTCAACGCATCATCACGTTGGGTATTGAGCTATGCAACGTACAAAATGATCACTGAGCAATTGGTATTCAGTGGAGGTTTTCGAGCTGACGTAGTTATCGCCGAGGATGTGAGTGAGTCTGGTCTTGTGGGGTGGTATGTCAGCAAAAAGTTTAAACGTCCATTTGAACTCTATATTTTTGAAGATTTCTTCGATCGCTCATTTGTAGGGACAAAACAGTACCCAACTTTGTACGAATGGTGTTCCGCATTTGTTCTTGGAAAAGCGACGCACGTTCGAACGTTGACAGAGTATCAACGTCATGCGGTTATATATGAACGTCCTGAATTAGAACATACTACAGAATGTATTCCTCAGTATCACAACTTAACAGTGTGGAATGAATACAAACCAGACATTAACCTCCATGATCGATATCCACAGTTCAAGTTTATTTTGCTCACAATCACGTCAATGCATTCCAGCTCTCATACGAGTGAGATACTTCATGCGGTAGCGCCACTGTTACATACGTACAAAACAATTGGTCTTATCATCGTGGGGAATGGACCACTGCGTTCAGATATTGAACACACCGCAATTAAATTAGGGATTGTTTCGCAAGTTATATTTGAGCCAATGCCAATCGAGGTACTTTCACATTTAAAAACAGCAAATGTATTTTTGGATCTTTCAGAAGAGAGTACTGATGACGTACTTATTTTGAAGGCTGCCGTTTCAAAGGTTCCAATTATTACGAACAGTGAAGGTATTGGGGGTTCACTTTTTACCGATGAAGAATCAGCGTGTCTGTGTAAAAGTTCTGACATAGATTGTGTTAGAGATGGAGTGAGACGATACCTTAATGAAAATCAAGACCGTGTGCACTTCGCACTGAATGCATTTGATGCTGTGTTTGAACGAGTAGATCAAAACCATGAAGCATACCTTGAAGCATACGCAGCGAGTATAGAACGTGGTCTACCTCCGGTTGGTTAGAATAGGGTAGTATAATGATTGAACGATTTTCATGAAACTACTCATTACTACTCAAACAGTCGACAAAGATGACCCTATTCTTGGGTTCTTCCACGGGTGGCTTCTCGAGTTTGCGAAGCGTTTTGAGCAGATCCACGTCATATGCTTGCGGGAGGGCGTGCACACGTTACCACCGAACGTGCACGTGCACTCGCTCGGGAAGGAAAAGAGCGTCAACTATGTTCGCTACGCGTGGCGGTTATTTTCTTACGCATGGACGCTCAGAAATGAGTATGACGTGGTCTTTTCACATATGAACCCTCACTACATCGTTGTCTGTGGGTGGTTTTGGACAGTGCTCCATAAGCCGATGTATTTTTGGCGCAACCATGCAAAAATGAATTGGATGACGAAGGTCGCGGCGCGCTTCGCGCGCCGCGTGTTCTACACGTCTCCATTTGCATGCACGCGCGTGTTTCCACACGCACTGCAAATGCCTGTGGGGATTGATACGGAGGTGTTTGTCCCAGACGAGAGTGTGGTGGCCGAAAAAAAGTCCCTCCTTTTTTTCGGCCGTCTCTCACCGGTAAAACGTCCTGAACTTTTCATTCGTGTTGCAAACATGCTCTCTGAATATACAGTGGATGTGTACGGTGATGTACAAAATGCAAACAGTGAGTATGGTGATGCATTACGCAAAAGCGCAGAGAAGCACGTCACATTCTATAGTGCAGTAACGAACCGCGAAGCACCAGCAATTTTTCGTACCCATGAGATATATGTTAATCTAACTCCAGAGGGAAGTATGGATAAGACCGTTCTTGAAGCTGCATCGTGTGGAGCACTCGTTGTCGTGACGAACACCTCCTTTGCAGGAATGGTACCTGACCAGTGTATCGTGCACGGTGAGACGCCAGAAGCGATTGCCGAATGCGTCCGACACTTAGCAGAGCTTTCACCGCACCAAAAAAAGACGTACCAAATCCAGTTACAGACCATGGTCAAAGAGATGCACTCGTTAGAGAAATTAGTGATGGTATTACAGGAACAGTTTAAGCAATAGAGCATGATTCATTTTATCGGTATTGGAGCGCAACGATCGGGGACGTCGTGGACGTACGCGTGTCTCTATGAGCACCCTGAGATTTGCATTCCGATTAAAGAAATTCATTTTTTCAGTCGCCCACGGTATGAAAATGGCACAGTGTGGTATGAAGAACATTTTGCGAAGTGTGGTGCGGGGAAGCAGTGTGGTGAGTTTTCTACCTCCTACCTGTACTCTCCCGTGACTGCGGAACGTATCCATGCGCACTACCCCGATACCAAAATCATTGCCATTCTACGGAACCCAATTACCCGCGCACTCTCACAGTATGGAAATGCTATTAAGGGAGGTGAAATACCCGAATCAATGCCGTTTACCGAATACTACACCACTGAGAAGAGTGTGATTGATCAGGGACTCTATGCACAGCAACTCGAGCCATACTACAAATATTTTGACCCTTCACAGATACTCGTACTAATCTACGAAGACAGCAAGAAAGACCCCGAGGCATTCATTAAAAAAATATACGCATTCATTGGGGTGAGTACTGACTTTGTTCCGAGTATGCTCCATGAGTCAATAAACGTTACCCGCGTGCCGAAAAATATTGGACTCGAAAAAAATATGCACCGTTTTTCAGAATTTCTCCGTCGCAGTGGACTCGACCATTTTGTACACTTTGTACGCCAGTTGGGAATTCCTGATTTGGTGCGTCGCTTCAACACGAAGCCTGCAAAGAAGGAAGAAAGACCAGTGTTTGATAGGAAGGCACTCGCAGCGCATTTCCGCGAGGATGTCACAGAACTTTCCTCAATCCTTAATCGCGACCTCGTGACTGAATGGGAACTTCATGAGTAATATAGAGCAATGAAACGACTGCTTCGTGATACCTGTATACTTTTCGGAACCGTAACTGGTATGGCGTGGCTGTATCGAGCGTACGTGCGCACGAGAGGGCCTCTCGTGCGTGTCGTGGTCTTCCACGATGTGCCTGGCATAGTGTGGTTTGAGTCGATGATTGCAACGCTCAAAAATACATATAACGTACTTTCACCTGAAGATTTTTATGCGGGTACACTAGATATAAAAAAAATAAATGTACTCGTTACGTTTGATGATGGATATCAGTCGTGGGTGGATGTTGCGCTTCCAATTTTAGAGAAATACGGAGTCAAAGGAATCTTTTTCATAAACTCAGGGCTTGTAGATGTTGCTGAGAATTCACCAGCAGTCGATATGTTCATGAAAGAGAATCTTCGTATTACACCAAGACATGCGCTTTCATGGAAAGGGGTAGGTGCACTTGTGAGTGGTAAGCAGATTGTTGGAGGTCACACACGGATTCATGCCAATCTTACTCTGTTACAAAATATCGAACTTGATCATGAAATTACAGATGATAAACGTGTGCTCGAAGAACAATTGAGTCAGATAGTGAGCGATTTTGCATACCCATTTGGCACACCCCGTCATATAAATGCAGAGGTGATAGACGCTGTTCGTGGTGCGGGATATACACACGCGTACACCGCAATCAGTCGATTTGTCTCTCAAAGAGAAGCTTTTATGATTCCGCGTATGTGTATAGAAACCGGTCTATCCCCAAAAAAACTTAGACGATGGGTTGAGGGGGCATATGATCTATTTGATATAATAAAGAATATATGTACGCGATAAAGGAAATTATTGGATTTTGCATAAGCCTTTTGACCCCATCTTTTTCAGAGAGAGGAAGCATTCTCATGTATCACTCAATTGGTGTAAATACGAAGTTTTCAACCGTTACTCCAAAGAAATTTGAAGAGCAACTCAGCTATCTGAAGAAAAAAGGATATACAGTCATTGCTCTCGAGGAAATGATTTCTCGTATACAAAAGAAGGAGTCTCTCTATAAATGCGTTTCTCTTACGTTTGATGATGGTTTTGAGGATTTTTATCTCACGGTATTTCCACTTTTAAAGAAGTATGAGATACCTGCATCACTCTTCGTGACTACGGGATATCTTGGTGGGATAATGACCACACGGCAAGGGCAAAAATTTCCCATAGTTTCAGAAGCACTATTACAAGAAATGGCCAGGGTCTCATTTGTCGGGTTATATCCTCATACGGAAACACATCCAAAGTTTTCTGAAATATCCACTGAAGAAGCAATTGCAGAGATTGAGGTATCTCGCCAAAAACTCGAATCTATTACCCAGAGAAACACAAATATTTTTGCCTATCCCTCTGGTGTTACCACAGAGCCTGTTGTTTCCTATTTATCCAAACAAGGAAGTTGGTTGGGTGCTGTTACGGTACAATCGGGTTTGGTTGATGGCGATACAAACCTTTTTCTCCTAAACCGGAACGCAATAGATTCAGCCGTTGGTATGTGGCAATTTCGAATCAAGCTTTCTGAT
>DALYES010000029.1:5781-8601 GCA_031972435.1 Minisyncoccota bacterium | reverse complement strand
CAGTCATCGACATTCCCGCACCACAGCCAACTCCAGATGTCGCTCCTGAACTCGAACATGTCACTGATGTGCCTAGAGCGCAAAAACACATCGCACCACCACCACCGTTATTTACAAAAATGCTGGTATCAGAAAAAACGGATGAGGTGCAGGCTACACATGAAGTTGCACCTCAGACTGCTCAGGAGACGTCGCAGGGAGTGGTATCAAATATCCCAAGCTCCAAAAACGCATCGCGCGTGCTTGAGGAATTGCGTGCAACACTGAATGCTCTCGAGCAAAAAAAGGCATCCGAGACTAACGCCCCTGTTTCTGAACAATCAGCAAAAGAACAGCATGATACCATTCCGGATCTTGCTGAAACGGTAACAGACACAGATGATATTTTAGTACCCTTTTTAAAGGAGTCCGAAACAGACGAGGGGAGTGAGAACGGTAATGAGCCTCGTGTTGGATCTTCACCTTCTGTGAATCAAACAGGCAAAATCGCACCCGTTACGCAAGAGTACATATATCGTGATAATAAGTATGTAAATAGAGAAACTGCTGATACGACAACGATGAAAACGCTTGAAAATCAGGGAATAAAAGTATCAGAAATTTCAACACGGCAATCAGAGTTATCTTCACCACAAATTAGTACCTTGCTGAATACACTACTTCACGAATGGAGCATTTTTAGCGGGAGCGGTTTATTTGGAACTGGTCCTGGTGGAGCAGAGCACCCTCTCTATAAAGTACTTGCACCACTGAGTATGGGAGAGGTGGTTTCAGGTCGTTGGAACAGAGCAGATCCAAAGGTGATTAAAAGTATCACCCAATATATTGATGCATGGCGACATGAACAGGGAATTACATTTTCACCATCTGAAACATTTGACCACTTTCTTCGTCGTGTGGTACAGCGAATTCTCAAGCGACAAAATTTATAAAACAGGGCATACTTTAGACATATGCACCATGCAAATTTATTGGTAGGAAGACGCCCATGGGCACTCGAGCACACACCATACGTTGGTTCTGAGGGGAACCCCGATATTATCTATACATACTACGAACGTATGAGTATAGCCAATGTGCGTTCTCTTATTCACGAAGCAATGCTCCGACCTGTTCGAGGATCAGAACGTGTATTTATTGTCGCAACAGAGTCAATACTTGAGGAAGCGCAAAATGCCCTCTTGAAGCTTTTTGAAGAACCGAATGCGCACACTGTTTTTTACCTCATCGTCCCACGAATTGATATGCTCTTACCGACACTTCGTTCACGACTCCACGTGCTCCATGTAGAGGAGGGGAAGGAGACACAGGATAGCTTTACCGCATTTTGTGCGCTACCCTGTACCGAGCGAATTGCATGTATTGCTGAGAAGTTGAAAGCAGAGGACTCGTCGTGGGTAGGAGACATTGTTTCAGGATTTGAGACGTATGCGCACAGAAAGCGCAACCCACAGATGATGCGTGATGCTCTTATGCTCGCTACGTACCTTAAGAGAATAGGGAGTTCAAAAAAAATGTTACTCGAACATATCGCACTGACACTTTGAGAAGTGTACAGAGTACGATAAAATACACATACTATGTCATATAATACAAAAGAATTTAGTACACGAGGAAGAGAGATTGTAGAGTGGCTCGAGCGAGAGTTCTCGAGCATTCGAACAGGACGCGCAACACCAATGCTCCTCGACCTCGTCCTCGTAGAATCATACGGAACACGTGTCCCTGTTCAGCAGGTGGGTTCTGTGAACGTAGAGGATGCACGCACACTCCGCATCTCGGTGTGGGATCATAATGCTATTAAAAATCTCGAGCGGGCGATTGTCGAGGCCGATCTCGGCGTGTCGGTCGTCGTCGATGGTACGGGTCTCCGTGTCATATTTCCTGAACTCACGAGTGAGCGACGAGTGCAGCTCCTCAAAATTGCAAAGGCAAAACTTGAGGAATCGCGCGTTTCACTTCGATCGGTGCGCGATGAGTTTATTAAAGATATTGACCGTCTCGAGAAAGCGGGTGAAATGAGTCAGGATGAAAAGTTTGGCGCAAAGGAAGAAATTCAAAAGCTCGTAGATTCGTTCAATAGTGGGCTCGGTAGCTTATTTGATACAAAAGAGAAAGAAATCAATAATTAATTAGTGTATGTCAATTCTCATATTTCTCTTGGTTTTGTTTATGCTCGTTCTCGTCCACGAGCTCGGACACTTTGCAATTGCAAAGTGGACAGGAATGCGCGTCGATGAGTTTGGCATTGGGTTTCCTCCAAAACTCTTTGGTATCAAACGAGGTGAAACAGAGTACACGTTCAACCTTTTTCCGGTGGGTGGCTTTGTAAAAATTTATGGCGAAGACGCACTCCTTGAAGGTGAAGCAACCCACCCCGATGCAACCTCTCGTTCATTTATGTCAAAGAGCAAGTGGGCACAGAGTGCAGTTCTCGTCGCGGGGATATCAATGAATATTCTCTTTGCGTGGCTCCTCATTATGCTCGCGTTTAGTTTTGGTGTAAAAAGTTCAGTGAGCGAAACTGATGCAACCGAGACCGCGGTCCTCGCTATCACGAACGTCCTCCCAGGGGGTCCTGCTGATAGTGTACAACTACCCTCAGGTGCGGTGATCCGCAAAGTATCTGCAGGTGAAGACTCGCTTGATGTACTCGTACCGTCGACGTTCAGCAGGTTTATTGAAATGCATGGTGATACACCCGTCACGATAGCGTATACGCTAAGTGGCGAAATGCGTATGGTACAGGTCACCCCACAGGCAGGTATTATCGAAGGTTCATCACGACCAGCGATTGGCGTAGCGCTCACACTCGTTGAT
>DALYES010000029.1:731-5771 GCA_031972435.1 Minisyncoccota bacterium | reverse complement strand
CGTGTCACGCTCATTCCCTGAGGCATTCATTGATGCAACGGTGTATACGGTGACCGCAATTCGGGATATAACCTTTGGTATCGGAAAATTAATAGCTGATACCGCACAGAGACGAGCGGACTTTTCTGAAGTCGCGGGGCCTGTGGGAATTGTGGGATTGGTGGATGAGGCATCCTCGTATGGATTCACCTCACTCCTCATGTTCACCGCATTTATTTCACTCAACCTCGCCGTCATCAACATTCTTCCATTTCCCGCACTTGATGGAGGGCGACTCCTCTTTGTCATTATTGAGGCAGTGAAGGGTACCCCCATAAAGGCACAGTATGTTGCGGTCCTCAATACAATTGGATTTTTCATCCTCATCCTCCTCATGGTTGTGGTGACGTGGAATGACATTGCAAAATTGCTGTAGGTTGGCATCTTCCATACTTTTGGAGTTGGTATACTACTCTAAATTTTCCATTGGGCTCTCGTCCGTGCATAGAATAACCCCGTTTGCACGGGGTTATAGGGGAAACCGCCTTCCTCACTTTTGTGAACCCAGTTTCAGTCCTTTAATCGCAAAAATCATTGGATTCTGATTTTGAGTTTTTGAGGGATTGAAATAGATGAATTGGGTTACAGTCCTTTTGGAACGCTGGATAAATGACTGCGTACGCCCACCCGCTGTATCTATTTCAAGATCAAGTATTAGCCTCCCATCCATAGATTTCCAGAGGTAGCCCACTATCATTTTTTTTGGGTCTTGTCTCGTTGGATCGTACGGTGTGACAACAACATGAATTCTTGTTCCGCAGTGTATTAGCGTATTGAATCTCCCGATTACCTCATCTATTTTCATCTCGATTCTCCCAATGAACGATTTACTGGATACTACCAGAAAATGGCACACATTCAAAATGTGTACCACACGCATTTTTTCTCCGAGTGAGTACTTTTTGACCTCCCCCTCGTTTACCGTTACAATAGGGAAAACACGTCCGAACGGGTTTTTCTGTTGGTGTGTATATTTGTGTATTGAAATTTTATTTAACCATTAGCCAGAGCACATATGAAACAATCTCGACTCTTCACGAAGACACGAAAAGAGGTCCCCGGTGATGAGGTGTCAAAAAACGCACAGCTCCTCATTCGCGCGGGGTTCATATACAAAGAGATGGCGGGAGTGTACGCGTTCCTACCACTTGGACTTCGTGTTATTGAGAAGATAAAAGAGATTGTCCGTGAAGAGATGAATGCAATCGGCGGACAAGAGCTCATCATGACGACGCTCCAGCGCAAAGACATCTGGGAGAAGACACATCGATGGGATGATGAGGTTGTTGATGTGTGGTTTAAATCTACACTGAAGGCTGGCGGGGAAGTTGGGTTTGGGTGGAGTCACGAGGAGCCGATAGGTGAGATGCTCAAGAACTACATCAGTAGCTACAAGGACCTCCCCCTCTACGTGTACCAGTTTCAGACGAAGCTCAGGAATGAGTTGCGCGCAAAGAGTGGCATCATGCGCGGTCGCGAATTTATCATGAATGACATGTACTCATTCTGCGAAGGAGAGGAGGATCACACAAGATTCTATAATGACGCAATGGCCGCGTACATGCGCGTGTACGAACGACTCGGTATTGGGGACGACACCTTTGTCACATTTGCATCAGGTGGTGCATTTACAAAGTTTAGTCACGAGTTTCAGACAATCACCGATGCGGGTGAGGATTTGATCTGTATCAATCGTGAAAAAGACATCGCAATCAATGAAGAAGTTGCTACTGATGAAACACTCTCAAATTTGGGTATTACCCGCAGTGAACTGACGGAGGTGAAGACTGCAGAAGTGGGGAATATATTCAATTTTGGAAGGCAGAAAGCAGAAGACATTGGGCTCACGTTCAAGAATGAGGCTGGGGAAAATATCCCTGTCTGGATGGGGTCATATGGCATTGGGGTGACACGACTCATGGGTGTGCTCGTTGAAAAATTCTCAGACGAAAAGGGAATTGTGTGGCCAGAGAGTGTTGCGCCATTTACCATTCACCTCGTCGAGCTTTCGGGTACCGATTCTGAGCTCAAAGACGAAGCCGATGGTCTCTACAATACCTTCAGAGAGCATGGGGTGGAGGTGCTCTACGATGATCGTGATGTGCGTGCGGGCGAGAAGTTTAATGACAGCGATTTGCTCGGACTTCCATATCGGGTAGTGGTAAGTAAAAAGACAAAAGAAGAAGGGAAGTATGAAGTGGTGGAACGAAGGACAGGGAATGTGCTCTTTCTGACAGAAGAAGAGCTCTTTCAAAAATTTCTAAATTCTGAATCATAATGAAAGGTATTTCGTCACTCTTTGATTCATTTCTCAACTCGTTGTCGACAGACATTGGGATTGATTTGGGTACCGCAAATACACTCGTGTACATTAAAGGCAAGGGTATTGTGCTCAATGAGCCGACCATTGTTGCGCTCAATAAAAAGACAGGACAACTCGTCGCAATTGGGAATGAGGCAAAGACGATGCTCGGGCGCACACTAGCGCACATTGAAGTGGTACGGCCACTCGTCCATGGGGTAATTTCCGATTTTGAGGTGACCGAAGAAATGCTCGCGTACCTCATTGCGAAAGTGCGCACGGGCACAAAGACACTCGTCGCCCCCCGTGTACTCATTGGTGTGCCGTCGGGGATTACCTCGGTGGAAATGCGCGCCGCGCGTGACGCGGCGCGGAACGCTGGTGCCCGCGACGTCTTTCTCATTGAAGAACCACTCGTAGCAGCTATTGGTTCAAAGCTTCCCATTCACAAAGCACAGGGGAGTATGATTATTGATATCGGTGGAGGAACGACAGACATTGCGGTCATTTCGCTCAACGGTATCGTAACTGCCAAAAATCTTCGTGTTGCGGGAGATCAGCTCAACAATGACATCGTCGCGTACATTCGTGACCAGTTTAAAGTCTTGGTGGGTGACAAGACTGCTGAGGACACCAAAATTGCACTCGCGTCAGTCGAAGATGATAGTGAATCAAAAGAGATCATTGTCCGCGGACGTGATGTGGTGACTGGACTTCCTCGTGAGGTGGTGATTACCGATAGTGACATCAGAGAGGCAATCGGGAATTCCATCAACACCATTGTGGAGTCAGCACGTGATGTGATTGAACTCACCCCACCTGAGGTACTCTCAGATGTCATGCAACGAGGCATCAGTCTCGCTGGCGGTGGAGCACTCATTCCAGGTGTTGCACGACTGCTTGAGAATGTGTTAAAATTGCCCGTCATGGTTGTCCCTGATCCACTGCGCGCAGTGGTGCGTGGCATTGGTACCGTCCTTGAGGATATAGAACAGTATGAAGAACTTCTCAGTGAAAACGAAGGAGAACTTTCACCGCAACTCTAAAGAGCCACGGCGAAGGAGATATATTGTGTGGGCGCTCACTGCACTCGCCGTGCTTTTTCTTGCAAAGGGAGCGGTGGGTACCGTGTCGTCTGGAGTAACAACGCTATTCATGACGGTTCGTCACTACATAGCCACATCCTCTGCTACCATACCAGTGTTCGTACGAAGTCGAAATGAACTTCTGAATGACATGCACACACTCGAGCAAAAGGTCGCGTCAGGACAAGGGGCTGGTGCCACACTCGCATACGTCATGGAAGAAAATGCAGAACTTCGCTCACTTATGGGTGCATCAAGCTCACCGAGAATTCTCGCGGGTGTTATTGGGCGCCCTCCCCATACCCCCTACGATACATTTATACTCGATAGGGGGAGTGCAGATGGCATTATTGAACATGCACCAGTGTTCTACGGTTCCGGTCTCGCTCTTGGGTATGTGCACGCCGTGTTCCCTCACATGTCCTTCGTGACACTCTTTTCATCACCAGGTGTTGAATCCACCGTGTACGTGTTTGGTTCGGGGTTGTTTACGACTGCATACGGAGAGGGGGGTGGCGTCATACACCTCAGTGTCCCACAAGGTATTCCACTTACGAAGGGGAGTGTCGTGATACTCCCCTCACTCGATACCGGTGTGCTTGGTGCTGTTGACGAAATACAATCAATCTCAACAGAGCCAGAACAGCATGCATATGTTGCGCTCTCAGTACCACTTCAATCGATTCGGCTGGTGAGTGTTGGGACGTCGGCGATTACCCCCGTCTCATTTGATACTGCCCAGATGCATGTCACTGAAGAAGAGAAGCGACTCTTTACCATACCTATTCCCGAAGAAGAGCGAATTCGAGCGAATGCATCGACGACACCTTCTACACCAGTTCACGCGTCAAGTTCACCGAGTACAAGTACGAGTAGCAGACCAGTATGATTTATTTACGCACTATTAGTTTTATTGGGGTTACCGCTACTGCACTTTTTTTGCCACTGTGGGTGTTTGTGTGTGTTGCACTCGTGTATGCACTCGTATTCTCTCCGTACGAGCTACTCGTCCTTGGTGTGTGTATCGATGCGCAATTTGGGGATGTTGCGAGAGGTATGTGGTATGTGTATACCGGAGTTACTGCTCTCCTCACCGTGCTCACCATGGGCGTCCGTCCGTTCCTCCGTTTCTATACCGTATGAGTATGAGATTTTTTAAGAAAAAGAGAAGCACTGAGATTTCGTTTGACGAGATTTTACTCGATGCGTCAAACCTTCCCTCATTTAATACGGGTCGCATGGAGGGTCGTATTGAGCTCCCGCTCAGTCGGAAGAGTATGTATGGAGTGGGGATAATTTTTGTGCTGATTGTACTTGTTTTTACCGGTCAGCTTTTTAAATTGCAGGTCATGGAGGGACCAGCACTCGCACTAAAAAGTGAAAACAACCGGATCGAGACTGATGTTATTGTCGCAGAGCGGGGAATTGTGTACGACAGGAATGATGAGCTCGTTGCATGGAATGAACTTGATACGACGGGGCAGTACGATTTTCCCGTACGTGCGTACACCGATAGAAGGGGTATCGGACAGTTGATTGGGTACGTCAGTTATCCGCAAAAAGATACGTCGGGCGTTTACTTTAGGACTGATTACATTGGGCGAAATGGTATTG
>DALYES010000029.1:313-721 GCA_031972435.1 Minisyncoccota bacterium | reverse complement strand
GAGAATGGTGAGCGGTTGGTGGAGGAAAATGTGTACGGTGACATTATTTCTGAGAATGTTGTTGAACCGTCAACACCCGGTGGCGAAATACATCTTTCGCTCGATACCGAGCTCTCTGAGGTCATGTACGATTTTATTGCATCGACGACGGAGCAGAATGGTTTTCGGAGCGGTGCGGGCGCGATGATTGACATTCACACAGGTGAAATTGTCGCACTGACGAGCTTCCCCTCGTATGACCCTGAAGTGCTCGCAGATGGGGACGATGCGAAGCTTATCCAGTCATACAATGATGACCCCCGTTTTCCATTTCTCAATAAAATGATTGGAGGAACATACACCCCGGGATCAATTGTGAAACCTATCGTCGCGTACGGCGCACTTGCGGAGAACATCATTAGTCCTCAG
>DALYES010000029.1:0-303 GCA_031972435.1 Minisyncoccota bacterium | reverse complement strand
TACTATTCCAAATCCATATGATCCGAGTAATCCAGCAATATTTAGAGACTGGACCCCAACACTGGGAGCAATGACGATACGTGATGCACTCTCGTTCTCATCGAATGTGTTCATTATGACCATTGGTGGTGGCTATGGAGACCAGAAAGGTTTGGGTATAACAAAACTGAGTCATTACTTTAAATTGTTTGGGCTTGGGAGTACGACAGGCATGGCACTGAGTGGAGAACAGGAGGGTGTCGTACCTAATCCTGCGTGGAAGAAAAAAGTATTCAAAGATGATTGGCGACTCGGAGACACGTA
>DALYES010000028.1:3116-8744 GCA_031972435.1 Minisyncoccota bacterium | reverse complement strand
TCTTGGTAGACGAGCATTCTATCCTCTATGTGTGTGCCAAAGTGTGAGAGAAAAGAAGAGTGGTCATCGTAATATTCCTCCACTATCGAGCGCATGTTGTGTATCTTGTCTGCGGCGACCACCATGAGTGCACGTTCAGAAGCAGTTCTGATTTGTTTGATGTACTCTTTTTTTTGAAAAGCAATGCCTTTTCTATCAACAACTTCGATTGGGGGCTCTGTTATTGAGAGCACGATGTCTTTCACTGCTCCACCGAAGTCATCCTCGAGTTCTTGTTCAGTGTAATCGGTGTCCTCGAGAGTATCGTGGAGGAGTGCGGCGACAATCGTATCTTCATCAGTGGTGTAGTCCGACACAATCGTCGCCACAGCAAAAAGGTGCGTGACGTACGGGTACGGTACACTTCCCTTGCGCACTTGGTCCTTATGGAGGACCGAAGCCGCTTTTATTGCTTGCTCAATTGCGTACGAGTAGGCCATGAATGCTATTTTTTTGTCTTTGCAGCTTCTGCAGCTCTCTTTGCATTTTCCTCTTCACGTTTTTTCATCGCATTCGTAAGTTCAGTCTGTTTTTTTGATTGATCTAAAGTAAGTTTATTGAGATCATCATTTATTTTAGTTTGATTTTGTTGAATTTTTCTTAGTTCTTCTTCAGACTTTGAAATTTCTTTTCTAATTTTCTCAACATCAAGATCAAGTCTTTTTCCATCTCTTGATTTAGTATCAATTTCCCTTTTGATACGCTCGATGTCTGCTTCTAATTTACTAATTACTGAATCTATTTGACTGCTCATAGTATACGTTATTTAACTGAGTTAACTATTTCTTGTAATAATTTTTCACATCCTCTCGGCAGGGACTGTATAGATTATTATTACTCTCAACCTTTATAAAATCCTCACAACCTCCTCAGAAGATGCCGAGCGTGTTCAGGACACATTATACCCACCAATCTCGAATCTTGTATAGACTCGTTGTGAGATATCTCTTGTTGCGCCATCGGAACTACGCTGAAAGATTTTTGTGAATTGCTTGAAGTTTTTTGCCACATGCCTCACGATATGGGCAAAACTCACACCCATCACCTGATTTTGGAAAGGTGTTTGACTCAAGACATGCTTTAATTTGAACCAAAGTCGGCTCAATCCACTCATTTTCTCCCTTACACGGAACCAGTGTTGTCTCAAAATGCAGTACATTGTCGAATACACTCGCGTCACTCTGTCCATTTGCGTACACAAAGTAGCCAATGTCGCTTACGGTGAATCCATTTTTCTCGAAAAGCCACTGGTAGACACCTATCTGGCGTTTGTACTGATCTTCCCATGAAGAATCTGCGAGTGTTTCAATGGTCCCCTCTTTTGCGGTGGCCTTGTAGTCGACGACAATGAGTTTCCCATCTCGCATGAGCCACACATCATCAATAGCTCCCGAAACGACAAGCCCAGTCCCGGGATGTGTGTAGTCGATGCCCACAAAGTTGTCGCGCCACTCATCTATTTTTGCATGCGCGAACGGAACAGCATCAATGTGGTACTTTTCCATGAGTGGGTGTGGGGATTGTGTTTTTCGATACCCATCGAACTCTTTTTTAAAGAGTGCATCAACGGCGACGTTGAGCGTGAATGCGGGTCCACGGGGGCGTGCGGTACCGAGTTTGTTGTCAATGTAAAAACACCGTGGACATTCAACGAATAAATCAATTTTTGAGCGTGAGAGACGCCACTTGGCGCCACCATAGTTCCAGTCGTCGTTTCTATTTGGATTATACTTTTTTGCAAATGTTGCCATACCACTCAGTATAGCACCCTCACCACCCTCACCGTAAGCACGAAAAATCCCGCATGAGCGGGATTTTTCGTGATCAGAACCCAAGGATTAGTTTGCCTTGAACATAGCCTCTGTTCCTTCGATGAGTACATCGTCAGCGAGTCTGAATTCAGTATCCCCACCATCAGTGAAGAATACCACCTGGTAGGTCTTGCCCGCTGTTGTCGCTCGCACCAACTCAACTGTGGTTGGCACAAGACCTTCATCAGCACTGTACCTCGATGCACCGAGTACGTTTCCTGATTTTCCATCAGCATAGTCTCGAACAACAACCCAGCCGTTGCGAGATGGGAATTCTACTTTTCCGAGTGTCACGACACTTCCTGCAGATTGGTCTGCAATCGAGAGCGATCCTTTTCCGACAACGATTTCTTCTTTCACTGTTGCTGTTTCTGATGTCTTCTCCTCTGTCTTCGTATCACCCTGCTCCACTTGCTCAGAATCAGTCTTTACTGATTTCTCCTCCGGCTGATTTTTTCCTTCTGGTGTTGATGAGAAAACCCACACGAGTAATCCACCAATGAGTAATCCAGTAACAAATGCTACTACTGTTTTTTGTCCCTCTTGTTTTTCAACTTCTGTCATATGTTTCAATCGTGTGAATATAACTCTTAGTAATGATGACGATGATTATACCATGTATAAATGTTGAGCAAGTAAGCCACATTATTCCACAAATCGTCCTTCTGCTTGTCAAAAAAACTTATTTTGAGCCACAGAGTGATGATGACTCATGCAGTACAGCATCAAATTTTTGTTTTGGCAAACCAAGTTCATGGAGAATAGTAGGATTTTTTGTGATATCGGAGCACAAAATTATTCCACGCTGTAATAAATATTGTTTTTGCGTTGTTGTGAGATGTGTGAGTACGGTGATTGGATATGTTCCGAGACGTTCAATTTTATCGTGGAGTGAATCTCGTTTTGGATAATCCCAACTGAGTAATTTGATACCACTACACTCAGCATATTTAATTGCAGCATCGGTAAACTTAGTATTGGTGATGACATACAGTGAAATAATTCCAATATGATCGTGTTTACCGACTCGTGTTGACTGTAAATCTAAATATCGTGCATATGAGTACATGGCAACCTGTAAATCAGATTTGATACCAGGACGAGCATGAAACTTGGCTTCTGCGATAAATGTGTGTGCTGGTGAATATGCCGCAAGATCAATTTCATGAACTGCACACTTTCCTCGCAGGGTGAGTCGACGTTTCGTGGTGTACCCTTCTGCTTCAAAAATTTTTCCGAGGAAATCCTCAAATGGAAAACCTGTTGGCCCGAGGCTAAACACTGCTCTCCGAAGAGAGTACCGTGCCGCGACAGGATCATCGAGTTCTCGAAGGAGCTGAAATGCTTTCTGATAAATCATCTGCGTTTTCATTCCCTCTTGGAGTGACGCCTCAACTTCATTGAGAATACGTACTATCTCATCGGGACGTGCGCCTGCCTTTTTAAGAGATGAAACTAATTTTTGTGACTTAAACTCCTCTACTCCGCCGTCTGCTTTTGTAATTATCATACTATGTCATTGATTACGCCTCCCCCGAGACACCGTGTTCCGCTATAGAGAACACAGGATTGTCCACACGATGGGAAGTCTACATGTGTATCATGTACCATAAGCATACCATGATCAGAATCGGTCATGTGCAACTCAACACGGAAAGGATTCTGTCGGTACCGAAACTGTGCTTCAGCGTCACTTGGAAAACTGTGAACAATCGCATTCATGTGAGTGAGGTGGATGTGTGCACCTTCACACGTCCGTGGTGTTGTGGATACCGTGAGCTCATTTTTGATAGTATCTTTACCAACGACGTAGTAAGGGAGTGAGGTTTCATGTGTGGGTATGATTGTGAGTCCGTGTCGCTGTCCGAGTGTGTACATAACCGCTCCCTCATGAGTGCCAATGACACACCCTGACTCATTGAGAACATTCCCCCGCGACACTTCAACAAAGTGTGGCAGAAACTCTTGAATATCAACAGGCCCGAGGAAACAAATTCCCTGACTGTCGTGTTTAGCGAATGTGGGAAGCTCATTCTTCTCTGCCTCTCTTCGTACGTCAGCTTTCTTTGAATTACCAATAGGAAACAGTGTGTGGGCGAGTTGCTCTTGGGTAAGTGTCCATAGGAAATAGCTCTGGTCTTTTTGTTCGTCTACTCCTCGGTGTAGCTCATAGAAGCCATCTCTTTTGAGACACTGTGCATAGTGCCCCGTGGCTACCTTCGATGCACCGTTCTTCAACGCGAATGAGAGAAAGGCTCCAAACTTTACATGTTGGTTGCACATGATGTCAGGGTTTGGAGTTCTCCCTTTCGCGTACTCGTGGATCATGTAGTCGGCAACCTCTTGCTTGTACGCAGACGTTGCATCGAACGTAATGAATGGTACACCGAGGTGTGCAGCGACACGCATGGCATCCAGACGTTCTCGTTCCCAATTGCACGCAATAAAATCAGGTTGCCACGTTTTGATAAAAACTGCTGTTACATCGTACCCCTCTTGTATAGTACGCAACAGAGCAACGCTTGAATCAACGCCACCCGATACCCCAACAAATACCTTTTCCCTTGATTTCATTATGTAGAACCTACCACAGGTGAACAAAAAATTCTACGGGAGGTACTTTGCTTTATTGCGCTTGTGCGCTTCAAAATCTTTTGCGTAGTGAAACACACCATCGAGATCAGTGAGATAGTACAAGAATTCAGTTTTTTCTGGGTAAAGCACAGCCTCTATCGATTCAATTCCTGGGTTGGAGATGGGCGTTGGGGGAAGACCAGTGTGTGTATAGGTATTGTAAGGTGAGTCTGTCTCAAGATCATCGAGGGTCAGCTCGATGCTCTCTTTGTCGATGAGATAATCAAAAGATGCATCGACTTGGAGTGGCATACCTGTGGCGAGTCTATTTTGGAGAATTCCTGAAACTATTTTTTTTGATGCACTGTCCTTTGCTTCTCGCTCAATAATGGAGGCGAGAATGAGCACTTGATCCTTTGTAAAACCGGACTTTTCAATATCAGCACTGTAGGGAGCGAGGCGATCTTCACTGGTCTTGATGAGGAGCGTCCGTAGCTCATCCACTGTGGTTTTAGATGAGATGAAGTACGTATCCGGAAACAGGTGTCCCTCGTAAGGAATAAACGTATCAGGCGAATCGATAGTGAGTGCACTCTGTGTGTACTGACCTATATCACGCGCACGAAAGCCCTCGGGAAATGTAATCGATACGAGAGGTGAGCGATGCTGACCAGTCGTAATTGCATTCGACACCTCATGCACTGTTAACGGCGTATCGAATGCGTACGTTCCTGCTTGCACATAGGTACCTTTGTACTCATACAAGAGAACGAGGTACAGGTACAAAGCAGAGCGCACGACGTGATTTTTCGCAAGAATTTCGGTGATTTCGCTCACCGTGAGTCCCTCACTGATGGTAATGTCGGTTTCAATTGGAAAAGAAGGTGGGGGTGTGTTGATGGTGCGATACAAAAAAAATACTAAAAGAGCGCACACGCATGAACTCAAAAGAATGAGAAATGGTTTTCTGAGACGCTTCGTGTCTTCGTGAACTGCAGTAGTATTCGCTTCCATATGTTCACTATCAGATTGGAAGATTTGCAGGTGCTTCCGAACGTTTTGATGGAATACGAGCAAGTGTTGGTGTTGACGCAACCTTCCCAGGGATATGAAAAATTGTGGCAAGTTCTTCAGTCGTCATGATTTTATAACCATCCAATTTGTTTCGACTTTCGTAGTATCGACGTTTATACTCGTTCAACTC
>DALYES010000028.1:0-3106 GCA_031972435.1 Minisyncoccota bacterium | reverse complement strand
ATGAACATTTTTTTTCAATTTACCATTTATGCGTCTCTCTTCATAAGGTCCGTCTAATTTATCATTTCTATAATTACATTCTTTAATTAAATTATCATCATCATCCCCGTCAACGCCAGTTGACTGTTTATGATTCTCCTTCTTTTTCCCAGTTGGGTCCTGCCACCAATTCCAATCGTAATCGGTTCTCCATCGTGGGCCAATTGCATTGCGATTGAGATCATCATAACTGCGCCAGCCTGTTATCATTCCTCCAACACGCTCGCCCGGAGTAAATGCTTCGAGTGTACCAATGTACATTCCACGAATTCCGACATTGAAGGCATTCTTTCCTAAACTACGCTCAATTGCCTTTACCGTGTCTTTTTCCGCTTCGGTGAGGTTCATGTAGGTGAGTGGTTTCGCATCATCCTTATCCTTTTTTGGATCAATTCCCATGCGCTTATTTGCTGCTAAGATAATCTTAGTGATTTCAGCTCGTGCATCATCCTTCCAATCTTTTTTGAAGGTCAAAGCGCCCTCCTTAAAGGTGACCTCCCTATGTGCATCAATGAGAATTTGTATCCACATGTATTCTCCAGGGCCAATACTACCGAGCACCTCAAGCATTGAGGTAATCGGGTCGATCTTTTCTTCCTCATCGGGCATCTTATCAAGTCCATATTCGAGGTATGTCTTAATCGGAAATGCATCTGCTTTCTTGAGACCGAAGTGAAGTGAAAAATAGGCAAACCGGAGCGGGTCCCAAGGGATTTCTGCAGTGTAGTCGATATCGAGCTCGTGTACCTCGATACCAGGATATTGTGCATAGAGAGCAGTCTCTATAATATTCTTGAATTTTTTCTTTGGAGTGCTGATGTAAAAACGCACATCACCACCACGTGAGACCAACTCGAGTCCATACTTTGGGGGGTGTTTCCCATCCCAGTATGTTTGAACATGGTTATCAGGAGATGCTGTTTGGTGCATTTGTGTCAGCACAATTTCCATTGCTTCGGGTGATTTGAAGACATCTTGCGGTAACTTAATTTCAAGGGTGACCCGTCCCTGTTCAAGATCAAACTTTTTACGAGCGAAATACAGCCAGTACTCAAATAGTAAAATAAATGTAATGAACGGTAGCCATAGCGGAGACGTTTTAGTCATTATTTCAAGGACAACGTTTGACTGTATATCAAGCGACACAAATACAAAAACAGCAATCCCAAAACCGAATATGAGCAGGACCCACTTTGTGTCAATTCCAAATTTTTCTAGGAAATTCATCGATATCGAGATAATCCAATCATGTCACTATTGTACAACAAACCGCCCGAAAGCGAATGCTTTCGGGCGGTTTGTTCCGTGGACTACTCAACGAGAATGTAGTTGCCGTCGGGAAGTTTCTTAAACAGTGAGGTGTCCTGAAGATTGACGATGATGGTATTGTCCTTCACGTAGCGTTCTTTGCGCACCTTGTCAATAATTTCTTCGCGAGTGAGTGGACCGCAGGTCGTGAGAATGTCGCGAAGAACATCTTTCACAACTCCTGATGAGTACCCCCATTCTGATAGTGCGTAGAGACCGCGCCCGACGAGTACAAATCGTCTGTCTTTAATGAGTTCATTGTGTGTTGTTGCAATGTGAGCGCTCTTATTGAAGAGTTGCTTGATGGCATCAGCGACTTCCTTGAAGTGCATTGGTGAGCCATGACGCTTGACCGCGAGGTATGCGTAATCACGAATACCCTTTGCGTGTACATTTGGACTCGTTGCATGACCCCATTCACCAAGTGGATTTTTATCGATTTGTTTTGAAATTGAGAGCCACCGTTTCAGAATTTTTTCATCTCTGTACTGTTCTTCAATTTCTCCCAAATGCTCTTTGAGACGTGCAATAATCTCATCCTCTGCAACGAGCTCATCTTCTTCGAGTGAATTGAAAATATTCACAAGTGCAGTCTCAACGGTATCAGCAATTTTCTTTTCTATGTACCATCGGTGAGCAAAAGCATTATTTTCCTTTACTCGTTTGAATGGATCACCAATGACAAGGAGAAAGTAGATATGGTTGCGAAGTGACTGATCTTTTGAGAGCTCTGAGAGAAGTTCTTCCTCGCTAATGACACCACCAAGTGTGTGGAGTGCAGTCTGTAATTCATCAAAGACATCCTGAAACTCCTTATACACCGCTGATTTTTGAATTGATTGAATACCGTAGTTTTCAATCTGGCGCACTCGCTCACGAGTGATGTTGTAGGTCTGACCAATAGACTCTAATGTGCATGTTTCAGGACTATTTCCAAGGCCGTAGCGTTTTTCGAGCACGTCCCGAGCACGCTCAGGGAGTACTGAGAGGAGTTTCTTTGTAACTTGTTTTGGCTTAAAAGATATCATGTTATGGTCTAATTATTGGTTTCCCACAAAATATGTGTTCTTATTTCTATCACGATTAACCAATTGAGTCAAGGCCTGTATAAAGGTGTAGTTATTTTTACAACGCGTGGTATACATAGCGTATGGAAACAGAGACTCCCGACACCACGCAACTCACAAAAACAGCGACAACGCACATTCGTAACATCGTCAGCATTGCCCTTGAGTACACCCCACCTGCGGGTGCGCTCGTCGTGTATGACGATGAGAACGAGCTGACGCGCATCATCACATCTGCGTACCGTGTCGTGCTCCCCGATGCACATTTTGTTGATTTTAATGCACACACAAAGGAGGAAATCATCGCACTCTTTGATGCCCTCCAACCTCGTGACTTAGTGGTACTCATTCAATCGACCGACTTTCGTCTCAATGAGTTTCGTATTCGCATCCAGCTCTTCCAGCGAAGGCTCAAGGTCATAGACCACCTCCACCTGTACCGCAACACCCCCGACTCGTGGGAGACATACATCAACGCGCTCGCGTATGACCCCACGTGGTACCGAGGTACGGGGAAAAAGCTCAAAGAGGTGCTCGAGCACACAGAGACACTCAAAATCTGCTCTGACCAGACTGAGCTTCTCGTGACCGGAGGTCTCGAAGTGCCCAAGCTCAACATCGGCGATTACACAGGAATGGAAAATATTGGTGGTACCTTCCCCATTGGTGAAGTATTCACCGAGGCGCGCGAC
>DALYES010000027.1:0-8826 GCA_031972435.1 Minisyncoccota bacterium | reverse complement strand
CATAACTCTTTCCCTCAAATAGAAAATTGATAACGCGCTCAGCCGCCTCTGTGGGGTCTCCGCTCTTGGATGATTGTGCCACGATATCTCCAAGCTCATTGACAAAAGCGATGCGCACTGCATTCCACATGTTCGAGAAATATTTTATATATGAAGCCTCAGCATACGTACCCACAAAGACCTTTTGAGCACGTTCTTGCCACATAATCATATACTTCGGCACCCATGCTTCTGGATTGCGTGTTCCGGCCCCAATGGCGAACATGTATGGTTTGATACACTCCTGAATTGCAAATTTTTCGTGTAGGAACTCTGGAACATAGTAATCAAAAATGAGGGATGGGAGTGTCTTTGGAACGATAGTTGAACGTAGGATAATCGTCCCCTTCACATCTTTGAGTGATTCAAGTGCTTGACGAATGAATGTCACATCCTGACCCCCTATTTCACTAACACGGTCTCCAACACACACCATATATGAAGTACACGGTCCATCAACCTCAAGAGGATCCTTCAATTGTATAATTTTTTCATACAGGCGCTTCTCTGCACCTGTATAATGCTGTTTAGGAGGAAGGACATCATAGAAATATACGGAGTAGCCCATTTGCACAAGCGCCAACGCATTCGCCTGCCCGATCCACCCAAATCCAATGATTACCACCTTTTCATCCTTTGCCTGCTTTTTTGTTTCTATTTTGGTTGTCATGTATGTGATTATATTTTGTTTCTTTGACTAACTCGTCACGCTACCTTGCCCACACTATACCATAACAACGAAAACTAAAAATTTGTTTCTTTTTGGGAATATACGTAGTAGTTGCCTATGCGATTAATAAGATATAAGGGAGGCAAACCTTCTATGGCTTCTTCCAAAATTTGATCTTTCGACATTATAAAATCCAT
This sequence comes from Minisyncoccota bacterium, assembly GCA_031972435.1. Classification (GTDB taxonomy): domain Bacteria; phylum Patescibacteriota; class Minisyncoccia; order Phycocordibacterales; family UBA918; genus Damh-18. The sequence goes on along the minus strand of DALYES010000027.1, from coordinate 7,920 downwards.
CCTGTACATACTCAATTGCTCTTCTAGATCGCCCTGCAGAAAATTGTCATATTCTTTTTCAAGATACTTCACCTTTTCGATATACCACTCATCTATCCCGATGGCGAACATCTGTTTCCAGTCTGTATAAAAGTACCCTCTCACTTTTTCTACATCGTGCATGAGGTATGCATGAGCATCCTCTGCCTGTAACCCGGAGAGGCGCAATCGTAGTAAGTAGTTATGCAATACGCGCTCGGAAGGAACGCCTGAAAATGTCCATGTTGAACTGTACACATCGCAGTGAGTGTATGCAGGAATAAGTCTTTCAAATTCTTCATCGTATTCTTTAATAAAGACCACACACTCTTTTTTTGCATTTTCATTCAACCAAGCAAACACGGGAGCATATTCTTGAATACGAGCAAATTCTGTTTGACGAGAAAGTACTTGTGAGACCGTAAATAATCCATATAGTGAGGTGAGTATCATGATTGTAATCGAGCCCCAGAGCCACGTGCGAGGGTACAGTAGTCGCCACGAATGGTACGCCACGACGCCGAGCGCGACATACACCAATGGTACGGAATATTGAAAAAAATGACCGTACCACACTTCCCTACCGGTGATAATCTGTTGATTATACGCAATCCAACTGCCCAAGATGAGTGCCAAAACAAATGCCCACGACTTAGAGTGTGGAAATATTCGATGTCGAAAATACACAAACATGGCACTGAGTACTACGAAGAATGTGCCAGCTAAAAGTGCCATATTCAAAATTGGAGCATGTGTAAACGACATACCATTTCGCATGCCAACGAATGAACCCTCAGTGCCTGTTAAAGATGAAAACATTTTGATCCAGTACCAGAAACTGAGCACAACACCAATGACTCCCACATGTGCAAGTTCACGAGCGGTCATCCACTCTTTTCTCCATACTGCAATTAACAATAAGCTGCCGAGTACTGCGAGTGACATTCCTAATGTAAAGAAATACCCGATTGTAATAGAGAGGAGTACACCAGCATACACATATGCGTATTTGAAACGGCGTAACATGATCGCCTCAAGTAAAACAAGGAAACCAAAGAGTTGAACCGCGCCTGCTATTGGATTAACTATTCTCGACCATAGTATTGGATTCGCAACTCCGCCATGGAAGACATTCCAAAAATATTTGTAATTTACAAATTCAAAACCAAGTGTCACCATGAGTCCAGTTGATAGAGATGCGATCAGAACTGCCCCTGTATCTTTGGCATCATCACTACTTTTGGTAAGTCGGTATACGAGTAGGTATACGAGAAAGAAAAGTGACGCGGGGAGCAAAAACTTTAACGCAACAATAGATCCGCTCAGTCCTATACATAATGCGAGGAGTGCATAGAGCCATTCATTAAACGGCGGTACCACAAGTGGAGAATCTTTGTACTCATAAAAAAAAGGAGAAGTAATGAAGGGGTACCCATCAAGCACTTCGTTGATGCGCGCACGATAGATGTCTTCGTCATCCAGTGGGAGATGTTGCACACCTTGATATGTGTCACCTATAGACAGTGGTGTGAGCACTATCGGAACAACGAGTACAATTCCAACGAGAATTGCAAAGAGCAGCCCGATTCTGTGTTTTTGAAAAAAAAGATACATACGACAAAGGTGGTTGGTTGGTACTTCTTTAGAAACGTTTCCGGATCACACAGTAGAAAACTGACGCGGTGTGGGTCGCGAGTGGCAAACGGTTACCAATCACATCGAGGAACTTCAGCGGAAAGAAAAGAAGGAGTGATAGGTTCAGAAGAATCCAATACAACCTTTCAGAGCCGAAGGAGAACAGCGCAGGGACTCCATAGCACAGGACAACAGTGAGTGTTGAGAAATACCCTGCCCGGGCACCAATCTCAACTATCTCAAAGTCCTTAAAAAGTAGCCTGAGTCCCTGTTCTGTCCACCTCGTATAATCTGATGGGGATGAGTGGAATGGATATTGGAATGGGGTACTGATGTAACCCACAGCACCTGTCTTCATAATTCTTTTCATCTCACTTATCGCTCGTTCTGGACTCTCTACGTGCTCAAGAACATTATCGCAAATGAATCCATCAATAGACTCTGACTCGAACGGAAGATTAGTTAGGTCAGCAACTACATGTACACCTGCATACGAACCAATATCGACATTCACAAGGTCTTCACGGATCTGCTTTGGTCCTGAACCAAGATTCAATATCTTTTTTTCAATGTTTGGTTCTTTAAAAAATCGCTTCAAGAATTGTTTTGGACTCATATACCCTAAGTACACAGGTCCAAAAATATAGGTCATGCACGAATAAAATATCGGCCACTGTTTACAATACTCGCGCAACACATCTTTCGTTGTTTCAGGTGTTACTTCTTGCATTTAAATACAAAATCAATTTCATCAAATCCTCCGACCCAAAAACACCACACGCGACTAGCAAAGTGAATGTTGACGTTGGCAAGCGCACTAAAGACAGCATCAATCGATGTCACTATCGCACGTGCAAATCTACTATACCCCATACTTTTTAATATATGTGGGAAAGCATTCCAACGCATGTGCATTGACACTAATTCATACTCAATACCAAAGTAACCCACATCACGAAACAGTGGATTAAAATAATTTGGTAACGTAACATCAAATCCATGAAAATGTTCAGGATGCGTCATCCCGCGAGAAAAATGAGGGACTTTTAAATGCAGGGTGCCACCTGGTTTCAAAATCCTATGAATTTCAGTCAGTGCTGAAAAAGGTCTGTCCAAATGCTCAATAATATGGAACGCATCAACAAGGTCAAATTCGTTATCAGCAAACGGGTACGGATACACGTTCAGGTTATGTGACACATCAGGAGTGACAATGCTTTGCCAATCAACATTTATATATCCAGGTTTTTTAAAACCTGCACAGCCAAGATTTAATTTTTTGTTTTCGTGACTATCCATACCATTCATTCATCCAGAGTGCGAGAACAAACAACGTCCAGAGTTTTTTTCGATTGTCGCATGTCCCGCTCAGATGGGATTCAAGGAGTATAGCAAGCCCCTCGCGTTTGAACAAACCGCTTTTGACGAGTTGACCGTTCAGAAGTGTGTCCGTAAACAATTCCCGAAGATCACCCCGTATCCACGAACCAATAGGAATGTTAAACCCTTTTTTCTTTCTCGAAACAATATGTGCTGGAAGATGTGTTTTCATTACTTCTTTCAGTATATATTTCCCGGTACGACCATGGAGCTTATCGTGCACGGGTAATGTGAGTGCGAAATTCACAAGATTAAGATCAAGAAACGGAGCTCTCACCTCAAGGCCGTGTGCCATACCTGCCCTATCAGTCTTTACAAGAATATCTTCCGCTAAATATCCTTTAAGGTAGTCCATTTGGAGACTGTCCCAAAATTCTCTGCCTTGCTCGTACAACACATCCGTAGACAGAAAGAGTGAGGATTCTTGTATTTCAAAATTGAGAAGCGTCGGGAGTTCTTCTGGAGTAAATGCACTAAGCCAGTATGTATTTCTTCGGGTTTTCGTGGTGTTGAAACCTGAAAGAAACTTCTTCAACTTAAAATCAAAGCTCATATACGCATGGGACACAGGGAGTTTCTTTACGATCGCCTCCACTGCTCGATGAATACTCTTGGGGACGTTCTCATACGTATCCCCTAATTGATGTGCAAAAAAGGTATCGTATCCAAAAAAAAGTTCGTCGGCTCCGTCACCACCAAGAACTACCTTTACTTCCCTACTCGTAAACTCAGACAAAATAAGAGACGGAATGATCGAAGAATCAGCCATAGGTTCATCCAAGACCTGTGGTATACGCTTAATTACCCGGAGCAAATCTTCAGGACCAACAACATACTCATGATGATCCGTCCCGAGAAACAGTGCTACCTCACGAGCATACTTACTCTCATCGAAACTCGCATCCTTAAAACCAATTGAAAATGTTTTTATTTGACGTTCACTTGAACGTTGGGCAAAATATGCGACCGTACTTGAATCAAGTCCTCCACTCAAAAAGACTCCTACAGGAACATCAGCAACCATGCGATCCGTGACCGACTGCTCCAACAACTTCTGCAGTAGCTGTTGTCTTTTGTGATGATCCGAGCGCTGAATGAAATGTATTGAATCTACGAATCGTAATTTTTGTTCCATCGTACGTAAGTGTAGTGCCTGGCTCGAGTTTCTGAACTCCTTTGTAAATGGTTGCCGGCGCAGGGATGTATTCATACATCAAATACTGAGCAATGGAATTGGTATCAAGTTCATGTGAACAAAGTGGATGTGCACGAAGCGCCTTCAACTCTGAACCAAAGATGAGTGTGTCACCTTGTCGCGTCCAATACAACGGTTTTTCGCCAATAGGGTCACGTACGAGAAGTAGTATTCCTTTCGTGCGATCGTAAAGCGCAAAGGCAAACATGCCGTTCAGTTTCGAGAATAATTCATCACCATATTTTTCATACATGCGAAGAAGGACCTCAGTATCACTCGTCCCCCGAAATCGTTCCTCTGCAAGGTATGTAGTGCGTAACTCTCGGTAATTATAGATCTCACCGTTAAACACGATCGTGATGGTGCCGGCATCATTCGACATAGGCTGCTCGCCCGTGGGCGAGAGATCGACAATGGAAAGTCTGCGGTGTGCAAGTCCTACCGAACCCTGTTCGTATTGTGCACCATGATCAGGTCCGCGATGCGTGAGCGAGCGTTCCATAGCACGAAGCGTCTCGCTATTTCCCTGCCCCCAATATCCGGCAATTCCACACATACTAGAGGTTAACGGTTTTCTTGATCAGATAGGCTTTCTTTCCCTGTGACTCATAGTAGGTCCGCATGACCATTTCTGCGATGATCCCCATGGTCACGAGTTGTACTCCCACGATAATCCCGAGTGCCGAAAGGACAGGCAATGGTGTCTCTACCATATGCAGATCCCAAAACAGTCGAAGTGCAATTGCCGAAACGCCCGCGACCACACCAAATACGATAAAGAAAAATCCGATCGCCCCAAAAAACTGCATCGGACGATCTTTATATTTATACAAAAAACGCAATACAATGAGGTCAAGGAATACCCGTGACATACGAGAGAAACCGTAATTACTTTTTCCATATTTCCGAAGTGTGTAGGACACCTCGACTTCTGCGACGCTCGCGCCCATTTGCGCAGCATACGCCGGAATGAATCGATGCATCTCACCGTAGAGATTTACCCCTTGAATTACCTCCGTTCGATACGCCTTGAGCGTACACCCATAATCATGGAGATGTATGCCACTCACCTTCGAGATCAATTTGTTTGCCACGACTGAAGGAAACTTTCTGACAAGTTTTTTTTCAGCCCACCGATTCTTCCGCCATCCAGAGACCACGTCGTAGCCTTCATCGATTTTTTTAAGGAGTGTCACAATATCTTTAGGATCATTTTCAAGATCAGAATCAAGCGGAATGATTATGTCACCAGTCGCACGCTCGATGCCGGCATGGATTGCTGCTGTCTGACCCGCATTAATACAAAAATGTACCACCTTCACGTGCGGATGATGTTTCGCGATATCATTGAGAAGGGTTTCTGTATCGTCCTTTGAACCATCGTTCACTGCAATCACTTCAAAGGGAACGTCGAGAGACCGCATGGTTTCGAAGATACGATCAAAAAGCTCGGGTATACTTTTCCCTTCGTTGTAGATTGGCAACACGAGTGATAATTTCATACGCGACTAAAACTTGCTGAACAACCATCGATAAATAAAAAAATTGTAGGTCGCCAGGAATCCCATACTTATCACCTGAACAATGCCAGGAAAAAGTCCGAGAACGTCCACACCAATATACATGATGGTGGCATTGACACCAAGCCCGAGACCAGAATTCAGAAAAAATAAGGCAAGTGACCACCGAACCATACCGCCTCCGGTTGGGGTATGCTCACGAAACGTAATGTGTCGTTGCATGAAGAAACTAAACACCACAGTCGTCGTAAACGAGACGGTTGAAGCAATGAGGTACCTGATATCAAGGACCGCCCACAGTACGTAGAACGAGACATATTGATAAAGCGCAATCACTAAACCGACAGTGAGGAAACGAGCAACGATGTGCATGGTGCGAGGCATATTTATGGACGATAGTTACGTACCATGCACTGTATCACTACGAGCCACCTCTGGTCCTGAGACGGTTTTTTCAATAAATGCAAGGACTGATCTCGCACGAACATTCCAATCGTATTGGAGCACGTCATGCTTTGCCTGCTCCGCAAGAACTGCTGAATGTTCCGGATGGTGGATCGCATACAAAATACCACGAGCGAGATCCTCAGGATCATCCGGTGTCACCAAGATGGCGTTTTGAGGAGAAAGCGATTCTGTAATAGATGGAAGCGATGACCCGACAATAGGGATACCGCTTGCCATGTGCGCAATAAGTTTGAGTGGTGACGTGTGCCTCGCTGAGATCATTTCGTGGGCAGAATTTGGGACTACCAACACATCTGCAGCCTGTTGATTGAGGGGAAGATTACGCTGGGGTAATGAACCAAGAAATTGTACTTCAGGATATTCCTCTCGAAGAGCTTCCACTTGTGTTGGAGAGCCTCCAATAAACACACCTTGCACCGTACCCTTCAGAATGCGGAGTGAATCAAGAAATGTACGGTATCCTTTCCATTCCTCAAATGATCCAATATACATTGCAATAGGAAGTGTGCTGGTGATCCTCAGTTGCGCTCGCGTTGTTGCTTTCTGTGTACTCTGCTTAAACGCCTGTAAATCAATTCCGCTCGGGGCAGAGAGAATCGGTTTTTTATACGTATAGAGACGAGCTATGTCCTCACGGAGTGCTCTGGTAAGGGTAATAACCCCAGTACACCGATGTAAGAACAACTTTCCAAAAAAACGTAAGCCGTATAAATGATGTAAGTCTACAAATTTTTTTTTGGTAGTAATGAGAGGAGCGATGAGTATTAATTCTCGACTATAGAGAATGTCCGCGTTGGAGCGCGCAACATATACACAGAGAGATATAAAAAAAGTTGCTTTTTGTAGTAAAAAACGAAACGGGTGTTCGTCGAGGGACACAAGATCAAGCGACCAGAGATACCGAATTAAAAAAACACGCTCTACGTCATGATACACATACGGATCTTCCGTGTGCTCATTGTATCGTTTCGGTACCACGAGTTCGACGGTAAGCCCCGCACGCGAAAATGCTTCGCATTGTTTCATAACTGCAACCCCCATTGCGCGTTCGGTCGGGATTCGGGTACTCGCGATAAAGAGTAGTTTTTGCATAGTCGTGTTCACTTATTTTTTTTGGCACTAACAAAATACCCAAGGGGAACACGTCGCTTGATCGTTGCGTATCGTGAAGAAAGCTTTGAAAAAATACGGTCAATACCGACCACGATAGTTCTAAAAAAAAGCTTAAGTGTCATCGTCGGAATACTTCCGCCAAAATTCTGAAAGATCGCCGAACAAGGACCATCACCATATTCCGTGATTGCTATATCTTCGAAACCAGCCTCGCGAAGCAAACGCTCAAGCGCCATGCGTGTATACCGAAAGTAATCACTCGGCGATCCGTGAATGTTATAAAAAAATGGCACCGACAGATACACGGTACCACCGACTTTCAAGATCCGATGCGATTCATCCAGTACATTGATGCAGAGAACATTTTCATAAGTATTACTCGAAAGTGGGAACGGTTTCTCAAGATCAAACACATGATCAGCCATTGAGGGGGTCTTGTGTGTACCTACCTGTATCTCATCATAGTTCGCCACCTCGACCGGTTGATCAGTATTCAAGAGCGCAAAATAATCCGACCCCTTATGTCCACCAAGGTCGATCGTCTTGCCCCGAAGCACCACATGCCGAAGCGCTTCGTTTTCTTTTGTTCGG
>DALYES010000026.1:0-8935 GCA_031972435.1 Minisyncoccota bacterium | reverse complement strand
ACATCACGCGCACACTCGCAAAGGATCCAGCAAAGACCACCGATGACTCATACATCGAAATCTATCGCCGCCTCCGCGATGGTGACCTCGCCACTGTTGAGAATGCAAAAGAGTTCATCAATTCAATTTTTAGTACGGCACGCTATGACCTTTCAGAAATCGGTCGCCACCACTTCAATGACCGTTTTGGACTCTCTACAGATGCAAAAGCAGATGCACAGCGCACCGTGAGTGTCGAAGACTTGGTGACCATCATCAAAAACATCATTGAACAGAATCACACTCCTGGTGCGATTGCTGATGATATCGACCACCTTGGGTTCCGTCGAGTACGCTACTTTGGCGAAATGTTGCAACAGCGAATGCGCGTGGGTATGACCCGCGTGAAGCGCAACATTCAAGACCGTATGTCGACCATAGAAGCAGAGACATCACTTCCAATGTCGCTCATTAACCCACGACCACTCCAAGCTGCTATCAAAGAATTCTTCACCACAAACCAACTCTCGCAGTTCATGCCACAGCAGAACATGCTCGCGGAGCTTGAAGGACTCCGTACGCTCTCAGCTCTGGGTCCTGGTGGACTCACGCGTGAACGCGCTGGCTTTGAGGTGCGTGACGTACACACCAGTCACTACGGACGACTCTGTCCGATTCACACCCCTGAAGGTCCAAACATTGGACTCATCCTTCGTCTTGCAATGTACGCTCGAGTAAATCGCTTCGGTATTATTGAGACTCCGTACGCAAAAGTTGAAAAAGGAATTGTCACTGATGAGATTACGTACCTTAATGCTCACGAAGAGGAACGATACCACATCGCACACGCAGCGGTTGAAGTCGATGATGCGGGAAAGATTAAGCCAGACACCGTTGAGGCACGTTTCAAGGGTGAGCCAGTCATTGTGCAGAAGAAAAATATTGAGTACATCGATATAACGACCAACCAGGCGTTCTCTGTTGCTACCTCAATGATTCCATTCATTAACCACGATGATGCCAACCGTGCGCTCATGGGTTCAAATATGCAGAAGCAGGCGACGCCGTGCATCATTCCTGAGGCACCACTCGTCGCTACTGGTATTGAAGAACTCTCTGCGCGCGATACAGGGCGTATGATTACTGCACACGAAGCGGGAGAGGTTGTCGAAGCGGATGCACGGCACATTGTCGTCAAGAACAAAGACGGTAAGAAAAAGGAGTATACCTTCACCATTTTTCAGCGGACCAACGATTTTTCTGCATTCTATCACCGTGCGGCAGTCTCTGTGGGCGATAAGGTAAAGCGTGGCGACGTTCTTGCAAACACCTCTTCTACCGATGAGGGACAGATGGCACTCGGACAAAACATGCTCGTTGCCTTCATGAGTTGGTCAGGTGCCAACTATGAGGACGCTATCATTATTTCAGAGCGCGTTGTGAAGAACAGTAAGTTTGCCACTATTCACCTCGATGAGCTCGAAGTGTCCGTTCGTGACACCAAGCTCGGCCCCGAAGTGACTACTCCCGATATTCCAAATGTTTCAGAGCTCAAACTTCGTAACCTCGATGAGGAAGGAATTATCCGTGTTGGTGCTGAAGTGCGTCCTGGCGACATTCTTGTTGGTAAGGTAACTCCAAAAGGAGAAACTCAGCTCACTCCAGAAGAACGACTCCTCCGTTCAATCTTTGGTGAAAAGGCAAAAGACGTGAAAGATACTTCCCTTCGTCTTGAAGCAGGTAAGCGTGGCCGTATTATCGGTGTGAAAATCTTTACACGTGAAAATGGTGACCAGCTTGAAAGCGGTGTCATCAAGCGTATTCACATCACGGTCGCTCAGGTGCGCAACGTCTCCGTGGGAGATAAACTCGCGGGACGTCACGGAAACAAGGGTGTTATTTCACGTATTCTTCCCGAAGAGGATATGCCGTACTCAGAAGACGGAAAGCCAGTTGATGTTATCCTCACACCGCTCGGTGTGCCAAGTCGTATGAACCTCGGACAGATTCTTGAGCTTCACCTCGGTATGGCTGCAAACACCTTGGGCTATCAGGCAATCGTGCCACCATTTGCAGGAGCGACCGAAAATGAGGTGAAGGCAGAACTCGTTGCCGCAGGACTTCCCTCAGATGGAAAGATTTGGCTCCGCGATGGTCGCACCGGCGACACATTTGCACAACGTATTTCAGTCGGATACATGTACATCATGAAACTCCACCACATGGTAGAGGACAAAATTCACATGCGCTCAATTGGTCCGTACTCACTCATTACCCAACAGCCACTCGGTGGAAAGGCGCAGGTCGGAGGACAGCGCTTTGGAGAAATGGAAGTGTGGGCACTCCTCGGATACGGTGCAGCGTACACGCTCCGTGAGATGCTCACCATTAAATCAGATGATATTGTCGGACGTTCTGCAGCATTTGATGCCATCGTCCGTGGCGAAAAAATTAGCCACCCACACACTCCCGCAGCATTCAATGTACTCGTTAACCAACTTCGCGGACTCTCACTCGACATTGACCTGAGAAAGGAAGGTGCTGACCGTTATTAATTCGTAGTCTTTTAATCATCAATTATGAAATCACAAGCTCCACAGCAATTCAGCGAAATCTCGCTTAAGCTCGCATCGCCAGAGCGTATTCTTGAATGGTCAAAGGGTGAAATTACCAAACCCGAGACCATCAATTACCGTACGCAGCGTCCTGAGAAACACGGCCTCTTTGACGAGAGAATTTTTGGACCAGTTGAAGACTACGAATGTGCGTGTAAGAAGTACCGCGGTATCCGCTACAAGGGTATCGTCTGCGAAAAGTGTGGTGTCGAAATCACCCGCTCAATTGTTCGTCGTGAGCGTATGGGTCACATTGACCTCTGCGTTCCTGTCTCGCACATTTGGTTTCTTCGCGGTGTTCCAAGTCGCATCGCACTCATCCTCGGTACCTCAGCAGCATCGATTGAAAAGGTCATTTACTTTGCAGGGTACATTGTCACTAAGGTAAGTCAGGATGAGAAGAACCGTATTTTGAAAGAGCTCGACACCGAGTTCAAAACAAAGTACAAGGAGCTCACTGTTGAAAAAGCTCGCGAAGAACTTCAGAATCGCATGAGTGATATCAAGCACGAAATTGAGAGTATCACCGTTGGTACCATTCTCGATGAGATGCACTACCACAAGTACTCAATGAAGTACTCAACACTCTTTGACGCGCGCATTGGGGCAGAGGCAATCTACGACATTTTCAAGAAACTCGACCTCGTACTCCTCCGTGACCAACTCGAAAAGGCTCGTGAGACCGCAGGTGCTGCAGAGCGCACCAAGCTCGACAAGCGCCTCTCACTCGTGAAGGGTATGATTCATGCGGATGTACGTCCTGAGTGGATGTTTCTCATGCGCATTCCGGTTATTCCTCCAGCACTTCGACCAATGGTTGCTCTCGAAGGGGGACGTCATGCATCGAGTGATCTCAACGACCTCTACCGCCGTGTGATTAACCGAAACAATCGTCTCAAGAAACTTATTGACATCATGGCGCCGGACGTCATTCTCCGAAATGAGAAGCGTATCCTCCAAGAGGCGGTGGATGCACTCATCGACAACTCAATCCGTCATGGCAATACCGCGTACTCAGCAATGAGTCAGGCACAACGTCGCCCTCTCAAGTCACTCTCTGACTACCTGAAGAGCAAGCAGGGATACTTCCGTCAAAACCTCCTCGGAAAGCGCGTGGACTACTCAGGACGTTCGGTGATTGTGATTGGACCAGAGCTCGCACTCGACCAGTGTGGTCTTCCAAAGCACATGGCGCTCGAACTCTTCCGTCCATTCGTCATTGCGCAACTCTTGAAGCAAGAACTCGCGTACAACATTCGTGGTGCGGGTCGTCTCATTGAAGACGGTGTACCTGAGGTGTGGGCAATTCTTGAAGATGTTATCAAAGATAGACATGTGCTTTTGAACCGCGCACCAACGCTTCACCGACAGGGTATTCAGGCATTCCGTCCGGTCCTCATTGAGGGTAACGCGATTCAGGTGCATCCACTCGTCTGTCGTGCGTTCAACGCTGACTTTGACGGTGACCAAATGGCAGTTCATGTACCACTCGGAGAAGAAGCACAGTTTGAGGCACGTGAAATCATTTCTGCAAACAAAAATATCTTGAAGCCGGGGTCAGCAGACCCGGTTGTATCGGAGAAACTTCTCGACATGGCACTCGGTGCATTCTGGATGACCAAGATTATTGATGGTTCAAATGGTGAGGGCAAATTCTTTGCATCACCAAATGCGGCGATTATTGCGTATGACTTTGGAGTCATCGATCTCCGCGCAAAGGTGAAGGTGCTCGCAACGGACACCGAGAAGTACGCACAGTACAAGGGAGAGGTGTTTGAAACATCAGTAGGACGGCTCCTTTTCAACTCAGTACTTCCAAGTGACCACGATTTCATCAACGATGTCATCACACAGCGTACACTCTTCAACATCATTATTGAGATTATTGATGAAGATGGAATTAGTGCTGTACCAAAAATTGTTGACCGCATGAAGCGTTTCGGTTTTGAATACGCAACAAAGTCTGGTGTTACGTGGGGTATTGACGACGTCGTCGTACCTGCTCAAAAGAAGGGAATTATTGAGAAGGGACGCGTTGAGGAAGCAAAGGTGATTGCATTCTTTAATGAGGGACTCATCTCGCGCGATGAACGGCGCCGAATGATTATTGAAATCTGGCACCGCATCAAAACAGAAATCGAAGGCGTTCTCCCAGAGACGCTCGATGTGAACGGCTCGGTATACGATATGTGGAAGTCGGGTGCGCGAGGTTCTATGGGACAGATTGCCATGATGGCAGGTATGAAGGGACTCATCATCAACACGCGAGGTGAGACACTCGAGTTCCCGATTACATCTTCAATGAAAGAAGGTATGAGTCCGATTGAGTACTTCATTACGACGCACGGTTCACGAAAAGGACTTGCCGACACTGCGCTTCAAACTGCAAAGGCAGGATACCTCACCCGCCGTCTCTTCGTGGTCGCACAGGATGCGATTGTGACTGAGGAAGACTGTAAGACAAAAGAGGGTGTTACGATTGGACGTGTCAGTTCATCGGGTATTGAAATTGCATTTAGCAAGGCAATTCGCGGACGTATCCTTGCTGAAGACGCGGTGACAAGTGGTGGTGAGGTATTGTTCAAAAAGGGACACCTCCTCTCACGTACAGACTCATTCCTTGTTGAAAAATCGGATATTGTATCAGTTGAGGTACGTTCACCAATGACCTGTAAGACACTCCACGGTGTGTGTCAGCAGTGTTACGGTATCGACCTCACCACCAATAAGCTCGTTGATATTGGAGAAGCGGTAGGAACTGTTGCTGCGCAGGCAATTGGAGAGCCGGGAACTCAGCTCACCATGAATACCAAGCACGCAGGAGGGGCTGCGTCAGTTGGTGGAGACGTTACCTCTGGTCTACCACGTGTTGAAGAGGTGTTTGAAAAGCGTTCACCAAAAGTTCCTGCAAGTATTTCAAAGACGGATGGTATCGTGACGAGTGTGCGCACTGAAGGAAAGGAGAAGATTATCACCATTGCACCAACACTCGGTTCAAAACATGCGACAAAGAAAAATGACCCTATTGAGTACGCAGTGCATTCCCGTCGTGTGGTATTGGTTCGCGAAGGTGAATCGGTGAAGCAGGGACAATTGCTCACCGACGGTTCTGTCCACCTTCCCGATCTCTTCAAGTATGCAGGACAGGTACCGACACAGGAGTACATCATCAATGAGACCAATAAGATTTATGAGCTTCAGGGTGTGACGATTGCGCGCAAGCACATTGAGCTCATCGTGAAGCAGATGATGAGTCGTGTGAAAATCACGCACGTCGGTGAAAGTCATTTCACCATTGGCGATACGGTAGAAGAGTGGAACTTTGTTGAGACAAATGAGGGGCTCAAGGCAGAAGGCAAGGAACTTGCGAAAGCAGACCGTCTCATCTTGGGTATTACCGAAACATCACTCTCACGAAAGAGTTTCCTCAGTGCGGCATCGTTCCAAAACACGACTCGTGTGCTCATCAACGCTGCGGTGCGTGGAAGTAATGACAAATTGACCGGCCTCATGGAGAACGTCATCATTGGACGACTCATTCCAGCGGGAACCGGTTTTGTGGGAAGTAATAAGTACAAAGCAATTGAGGCGATTAATCCAGATAACGACTAGTTGCATGTATAGAAAACAGCCGACGCGCTCCGCCAGCTGGCGGAGCGCGTCGGCTGTTTTCGTGCCACAAATCGCGTATAATACACCTACTATGTCACGTACCGCTGTTGAGCAGATAAAAGAGCGCCTCACGATTGTTGATGTGGTGGGAAGCTATGTGGAATTAAAGCTCGCGGGGAAAAACTACAAAGCAAAGTCGCCGTTTACAAACGAGAAAACACCGTCATTCTACGTGTCACCTGACCGGGGTATGTACTACTGCTTTTCTTCCCAGAAAGGTGGCGATATGTTCACCTTCATCCAAGAAATGGAGGGGGTGGATTTTAAGGGGGCGCTCAAGATACTCGCCGACCGAGCACACGTCGAGCTTGTCCCCGAAGACCCAAAGAAGCGCGACGAGCGTGAGACCCAGTACGCACTCCTCGAAGACGCGACTCAGTACTTTTTTAAAAATCGTGAGGATGCGCCACTCGTCGACGAATACATTCTTGACCGCGGGGTGACAGTGCAGACGATGCATACGTGGCGCATTGGGTACGCAAAAGATGAGTGGCGCGCACTCCGCACGTACCTCACCAGCAAAGGATACACAGACACACAAATGCTCTCAGCAGGACTCATCAAAAAGACAGAGGGAGGAAAGGAGCCATACGATGTGTTCCGCGACCGTATCATGTTCCCGATTTTTGATACCTCAGGTCGTGTTGTTGCATTTTCAGGACGTACTCTCAAGAAAGAGGATGGTATCCCAAAGTACGTCAATTCACCCGAGACAGAGCTCTTTGTAAAGTCAGATATTCTCTACGGGTACGACAAAGCAAAACAGGGAATTCGCCACTTCGACTTCTCTCTCATTGTGGAGGGACAGTTTGACCTCGTGTTTACTCCGCACCACCTCTCGCTCCTCGAACGACTCTCAACACGTATTGTGCTCGCACTTGACTCTGATAGAGCGGGTGTCACTGCAGTGAAGCGCATTGCGGGTATCATGCTCTCGCGCGGTATGGATGTGAAGGTTGCGCGCATGGAGGGGGGGAAAGATCCTGCGGACATTATCAAAGCACATCCAGCAGATTTCAAGCATTTTGTGGGCAATGCAGTCCATGTAGTGGAGTTTCTTCTCACGGTCCTCAAAGAGGGAATGAAAGATGAGCGTACGTACAAGCTCCGTGTTCGTGAAGAAATCCTTCCCCTCCTTGTGACAATGGAAAATCGCATTGATCGTGAACACTTTGAAGGGGTGATTGCCGAGCACATAGGAGCGACACGAGAGGGAATTCACTATGAGGTAGAGCGACTCGATGCTCTGGAACACACTGCATCTCGTTCTGAAACTCCACCCGCTCAAAGTGCAAAGTCCGATGTGCGCGTGCAGGGAACAGCAAATCGTAAGGCGGGACTCTACGACCACCTTCGCGCGCTCATGCATGTATGTGTGGGGGAGCGAGCCTGGATTGGATCACTCATAGTGAAACATATGGAGCGGATATGTACCCCTAATGAACTAACCACATTTCGAGATGGTGAGGTGACACCACGTATTCAAGCAATAATTTTTACACTTGAAGAGCATATCGAAGGACTCCGCGAAAAATATTTTCTTGAGGAGATTTCTGATGTCCTCACCCAATACATGCATACGGTTGCACGAGAACGCCTCGGTAGTCTTCGAGTACAAATTAGGCTCCTTGAAACTGAAGCCAATGAAGCGACAGAGCAAGCCATATTTAAGGAAATGAAGGATGCTGAGGAACTACTGAAGTCCTCGATCTCAATTGAGCACCCTGTCGTGAGTGTGAGGTAGAAAGGTAATACACAGGTCAGTATTGCAATCAAACTGAGACAGTGCATAGCACCTGTGGACTTTTTTGAGTTTTAGGGTATAGTGTTTGTTCACTATGGCAAAAAAGGCGGTCGTACAAAAGAAAAATAAAAAAACTTCATCGCCTGCAAAAAAGGCGATTATTAAGTCAACGCCAAAGAAGCAGACTATCGTAAAGAAAAGTCCTGCTCGGAATGTGGCCAAAAAAGTCCCCACCAAAAAAGTCGCACCAAAAAAGGCTGTGAAGAAAGTTGCACCAAAAAAAGTTGCACCAAAAAAGGTTGTAAAAAAAGTTGTACCAAAAAAGGTTGTTAAGAAAGTTGCACCAAAGAAGAAAGTGGTGGTGAAAAAGCTTTCAAAAGCAGAACTCATTCAAGAACACAAAGCTGAAGCGCTACTCACTCTCGGCCGTGGTCGTGGGTACATTACCTATGATGAGATTCTCAAAGAGTACCCAACCATTGAGCGAGATGTAGAATTTCTTGAATCACTCTATGAACGACTTGCAACCGCAAGTATCGATATCATCAGTAGCGGTGGTATGCTTGGTGATGAAACTGGCGTCGACCTTCTCATGGATAGAAAGAACGTATACAAGCGCAGTGATAACGCGTACGACTCTATTCAGATGTACCTTCGTGAGATTGGTCAGTACCCACTCCTCACCGCGCACGAAGAGCGTGTGCTCGCGAAGCGTATTGTGGATGGTGATGGAGAGGCACGTAATCTCCTCGCGCGTGCGAACCTTCGTCTTGTGGTGTCGATTGCAAAAAAGTACGTCGGACGAAGTCCCGACCTCACCTTGCTCGACCTCATCCAGGAGGGGAACCTTGGTCTCTTTAAAGCAGTTGATAAGTTTGACTTCACGAAGGGTTTTAAATTTTCGACCTACGCAACGTGGTGGATT
>DALYES010000025.1:7808-8938 GCA_031972435.1 Minisyncoccota bacterium | reverse complement strand
CCCTACTTAATAATTCCAAGAATACTCGATGCAGATACGATATACAGTTCTTCACCTGCAATCTTCACTTCGTCATACCCGTACTTTGAGAAAATAATTCTGTCGCCGACTTTCACATCCATTGGAATTCGTTTTTCGCCATCTTCGTCCCACTTTCCTTCTCCAACAGCAATAACAATTCCCTGTTCTGGCTTTTCCTTGCTCACGGTATCAGGAATAATAATACCTGAGGCCGATTTCGTCCCCGCTTCATCCTCTGAGAGTCGACGGACGACTACTCGATCTTGAAGTGGTGTAATGGTGCTTGAACTCATATTCAAATATTGTTTTCCTTAATGGTTGATAATTGAGCGGTCATTATATGAGCGAATGAACACTCTGTCCAGACATTCGTCGTCCGCTCACAAAACCACTGTTGTGAGAGCAGGTGTATATATGCAATACGGGTACTTTCCTTTTGCAAAGCTGTGCTTTGCAAAAGGAAAGTACCTAATACCACTATCGACTTCACATTTTTATAACTCTGTGCTAGTATCTACGAGTCATGGAAATAGTCCGTACCATACTACCGTACGCACAAATAATTCTCTCCATTCTTCTGGTTGCTGCGATTTTGCTCCAGCAACGAGGTTCAAGCATGGGCGGTGCCTTTGGGGGAGATAATTTCAGTGCGACGTACCATACACGACGAGGAGCAGAACTCTTCTTATATAGAGCGTCTATCGTACTTGCTATTCTTTTTGTAGCATCTACGTTCTTGAGTCTTATCATTTAACCGACACACTCGCTGTACCGAGTGTGGTAATTCTTTTTTCAGTGCGTTCGTATTCGATTCTCTCTACGCACGTCTGGTCACGATGACCAACACCGAATTCTTAGTCCAACAACTCTATGGAATTATTCGAGTCTCCACGTCACACAAAGCGCACCCTCGTTGACACGTACTTTCGAAAAGTGCATGCACTTCGTGCGGGTGATGCGTTCCTCATTAAAACAGCACTCCTCGTATGTGTCGTATTTCTCGGTATATTTCTCACACAATTGAGCACGCGCTACACGGTGCAGACACCAGAATTTGGTGGTACGCTCAGTGAGGGTATCGTGGGTACTCCCCGTTTTGTAAACCCGGT
>DALYES010000025.1:0-7798 GCA_031972435.1 Minisyncoccota bacterium | reverse complement strand
CGTGACCCGAGCTGACAAAGATATTTCTGCACTCGTCTACGATGGGCTCATGCGCCTCGGTGCCGAGGGGACGCTGGTCCCTAATGTAGCAGAATCTGTGACGGTCTCTGAAGATGGACTCACCTACAACGTCATACTCAAACAGAATATTCATTTTCATGATGGTACACCGCTCACGGCAAATGATGTTGCATTCACGGTTCTCCATATCCAAGAACCCCTTCTCAATAGTCCTCTCCGTGCAAATTTTGATGGTATTACTGTAGAAGTAGTGGGAGATTATGAACTCAATTTTGTACTTCCTGAGGCATACGGCCCATTTATTGAAAATCTCACGTTCGGTATTCTCCCTGAGCATATCTGGAAAGATGCGGGGACCGATGAATTTCCCTTTAGTCAGTACAACAGCGAGCCAGTCGGTTCAGGACCGTACAAGATTACGAAAATTGATCGAAATGCTTCAGGTATTCCCGTGAAATACACCCTCTCTGCGAATAGTGAATATCACCTCACTGCTCCAAAAATTGAGACACTCGAATTCCACTTCTACTCAACCGAAGAAAAGCTCGTCGAAGCATTCAAGGCAGGAATTATTGAAAGTGTTGTTGGAATAGATGCAGAACATATTGCAGCATTCAATCTCTCACCAGAAACACATCATCTCGAACGTATCCCCCTTCCACGTACGTTTGCACTTTTTATTAACCAAAACAAGTCTCCAGCACTCCGCGATGCATCAGCACGAAAGGCACTCAATGTTGCAATCGACCGGACACTACTCATCAAATCAGTACTCGGTGGATATGGAAATGCACTCACAACACCAATACCTCCTGGTTTCACCACGCTCTCAACAACACAGAATTCATTTGAACCGAGTGTCGATAGCGCCCGCAACATCCTCCGTGAAGGCGGATGGACATTCAATGACGAGACACACCTCTGGGAGAAAAAGATTGATGGCACCATGACCTCTCTTCAATTTAGTATCTCAACAGCAAACAACAGTGCTTTTGAGGCCACCGCAGAATTTTTGCGCAACACGTGGACACAAATGGGTGCTGAGGTCACGGTAAAACAATTTGAACAGTCTGACCTCACCCAAGCAGTTATCCGTCCGCGCGATTATGAAACACTCCTCTTTGGTACACAACTGGGTCGTTCTCTCGATTACTACTCATTTTGGCACTCATCACAACGCAATGACCCAGGACTCAATGTCGCACTCTACGCAAACATCACGACTGACTCAATCCTCTCAGAAATGCGCAGAAGTAGTGATGGTACCGGAAAGAATGAGGTGATTCAAAAATTCGTAGAAGAACTTGATACTGAAACACCCGCAATCTTCCTCTATGCTCCTGAACTTCTCTACATTGTTCCAAATCGAGTAACGGGAGCTTCATTTACCGGTGTTGGAGAACCACATGAACGATTCAGTAACATATATGACTGGTACATTCAAACAGAATCAATTTGGCCAATTTTCAAAAAATAGCATTATTACAAAAACATCTATCTATCATTAACATTCATTACTATGGAATCATCAAACACACAACCCCAACAACCAGCACGGCGCCGTTCTGCACACTTTACACCTCGACCACAGCGTAGACCTGAAATACGAGTCTCTCGTCACACAGGTACAAGCTTGACGGGTACGACGACACCAAAAACGGTATCGGCAAGCACACGTCTCACAAGCACTCACGCACCACGTCGTCAAAGACCAGCGAGACCTCATCAAGAAAACAAAACTGGTGCTCGTCAGCAAGACACTCGTTCTGCTTCGTCGAGTGCACCACGTCGGGAACGACCTCGAAAAGGCCGGCAGATGACAAGTCCTGCGCTCACGCACCGCACCGCTCCACATGACCCAAAAGTCATTCCCGTACCGCCACTCACCGACCCCGATACGGTGCGCATTGTCCCACTCGGCGGTGTAGAGGAAGTGGGAAAAAACATGCTCGCAGTTGAAACCGCCGAGGATATTCTTATCTTCGATGCTGGCTTTCAGTTTGTGTCATCTGAAAACGATGCCCCGGGTGTCAACTACATTCTTCCTAACACACAGTACCTTGAAGAAAATAAACACAAAATCAGAGGGCTTATTATCACCCACGGTCACCTCGACCACATTGGTGGTATTCCATTCCTCATTGAGCGCATTGGAAATCCACCTATCTATACAAGGTACCTCACTTCACTCATGGTCTTGAAACGACAGGAAGAATTTCCACACCTTCCAAAAGTCAACATGAATGTCGTGGAACTCAATCAGCGTATCAAGATCGGTAGCACCTACATAAAGCCATTCCCCGTAACTCACTCAATCCCTGATTCGATGGGTATTTCGGTGGAAACCAAACATGGCAACGTGATTATTTCGGGAGACCTCAAACTCGACCACGATGGCACAACACCAGCGCCAATAGAACAAGAGACGTGGGGTGGACTTGGAAAAGACAAGAACATTCTCTTTATTGGTGATTCCACTAACGCCGAGCGTGACGGCTTCTCTATTCCTGAGATGCGCGTTCATACCAACATCGAACAAATCATTCGTAACGTAAAAGGACGTCTCATTGTCGGGACGTTCGCATCACAATTTGAGCGCATGATTCGTATCATCATGATTTGCGAAGAGCTTGGTAAAAAGATTGTTCTTGAGGGACGGAGTATTAAAACGAACCTAGAAATTGCAGAACTTGCGGGACTCATGAAAGTTCAGAAGGATACCATCATTCCTATTCAAGATATTGGCAACTACCCTTCAGATCGTATTGTCGTGCTCGCAACAGGCGCACAAGGTGAAGAATTTGCTGCGCTCATGCGTATTGCGACACAGCGACACAAGTTTATTACCCTCAATGACCGAGACACCATCATGCTCTCTTCATCGGTTATCCCTGGGAACGAACTCTCTGTACAAACACTCAAAGACAATCTCTACCGACGTGGTGTGCACATCATTCACTACCGTGCATCTGATGTTCACTCAACGGGACACGGTAACTCAGGCGAGCTCGTATGGATTCGTGAACAGGTAAAACCAACATTCATGATGCCCGCATATGGCTACCACTCAATGATTCGATGTCATGCGTATGCCAACATAGAAGCGGGCTTCCCTCGTGAGAACATCATTCTCCCCGACAACGGCATGGTGATTGAAATCAAAAACGGTACTGAACTCGTTATCCGTAAGGAAAAAGCACCTTCAGAAATTATGATGGTGGACGGCTTCACCGTGGGCACGAGACAAGAGGTCGTCATCCGTGATCGTCAGTCACTTTCAGAAGATGGTATGTTTGTCATCATTGCAACTATCAACACCAAGACAGGCACTCTCAGGAAGTCACCGGACATCATCTCTCGCGGATTTGTATACCTCCGCGAAAATCAGCAACTTCTCTCTGAAGCACGGGTACTCATCAAGAAGACCGTTGAAAAGAACACCGCCTCATCACACCCTATTGATCTCGACTTTGTGAAGGACGAAATCACCCAAGTAGTATCTGGCTTCCTACTTCAAAAAACCAACAAGACTCCCATGGTTATCCCTGTCCTCATTGGAATATAACCGTACTCTGTGAACGAGAAATCCCCGAGGCGCTTCGCGCCTCGGGGATTTCTTATCCCATTTGGAACTCCACTTCTGGTACACTAGTGTCATGATAAACCCCATCACGCAAGAGTTTCGCACCAAAGTACGCACTGACTCTTTTCGTGCTCACCACATTGCACTCTTCCTCCTCTCCCTCCACTGGGCCTGTGTGCTGTACATTAACTCTTCATATCTTGGACAATTCGCATCATCCCGTGTTATCAGTGCGCTCTACATTACGAGCGCAATACTCACCATTTTCGCCTTTTTCTTCGCTTCCCGCATACTTACCCGCTTGGGGAATGTTCGCCTCATTGTGGGACTTACCATTATAGAGTTTTGTTCGCTCATAGGCATGGGACTTACGGGGACTCCTTACCTTGCACTTTTTTTGTTTGTCATTCACCAAGCTATCGTTCCACTTCTCCTCTTTAATCTCGATATATTCATGGAGGTACTCATTGGTGAGAATGAAAGTGCGACAGGAAGACATCGCGGTATCCTCCTCACCATCATGAGTTTCACATACGCCATTGCACCACTCGCTATTGGAAAATTTCTCGGGGATGATGTTCCTGATTTCACCATTGCATACATCACGAGTGCGCTATTCTTGGTTCCCTTTGTATATATTATTCTCGCCTACTTCAAAGAATTCCAAGACCCTCACTATCCTGACCTCAAAATTAAAGAGGGAATTTCGAGTTTTTGGCAACATTCCGATATCCGCAACGTGTTTTGCGCGCACTTTCTTCTCCAAATATTTTTCACTTGGATGGTTATCTACACACCACTCTATCTCTCAACAGTCATCGGTTTCAACTGGGAGCAAATCGGTGCCATACTCTTTGTGGGACTCATGGCGTACGTCTTCCTCGAGTACGCAATTGGTGTTGTGGCTGACAAATATCTCGGCGAAAAGGAAATGATGGCTTTTGGTTTTGCAGTCACCGCTATTTCCACCTCGTGGTTTCTATTTCTTGACAACACGTCCGTTGCACTGTGGATGACTGCAATGTTTCTCACACGTGTCGGTGCGAGCTTCATCGAGACGACGACAGAGAGCTACTTCTTCAAACACACACAGGGAAATGACAGTAGTGTTATTGGCTTATTCCGCATCACCAATCCCCTCTCGTATGTGGTAGGTGCCCTTTTCGGCTCTATCGCACTGCATTACTTTGCCTTTGCATTTCTTTTTGTCATTCTCGGAGCACTCATGATTCCGGGTCTCTTCTTCGCCATGGCACTCAAGGACACGAGGTGATACTACGGTAAGCGGTACTGGTGACCATTCCTGACCACCATTCCCTCTTCTCTGAGACGTTCAATCTGAGCATCAATGCGGTCAATTTCGAATGGCAGTACGGCATGCAGTTTTTTTCTTGTTGCAGTATTGAGCGAGAGGTATCGTACTATCGCACCACGAATCTGGCGGTCTGAATTTTTAAACGTCGATTGTTTTGTGTAGTGTTTGCTCCGACTGTTCTGATTGCCAATAGTCTTCTTGAGGTGCGCACCGTAGTCCATGAGCGCGTAGTACCACTCACGAGGATTCTCTGTATCGAGTGTGCGTGCGACATACTTTTGAATATCAGTATCAGGTACATCAGTATCATCATGGAAAAAGCGGTGAATAATTGCGGTGCGAATGTTAGTTTCAATAATGGAAATGCCCTCGTTGTATGCAAATGCTATGACTGCTCCTGCGGTGTAGTGACCAATACCAGGAAGTGCAATGAGTGCGGAATGTGTTTTGGGAAATCTGCCACCATATTCATTCACTATGTTTTGTGCACAGAGGTGGAGCATTTTTGCGCGACGGTTGTAGCCAAGGCCCTGCCACGCACGGAGCACCTCTCCAAGTGGAGCTCGTGCGAGTGCGGTGATCGTGGGAAACTGTTTTAAAAATAGTGCGTACTTCGGTATCACCCGTTCCACCTGCGTCTGCTGGAGCATTATCTCAGAGACAAGAATACGGTACGGATTTTTGGTACGGCGCCACGGGAGGCGGTGCCTTCCGTGGCGCCTATAGTATTCCCACACAATCTCGACGAATTTCTGTTCTTTTTTTGTCATATCATGTTCCTTCTCTGAGTCAAAAATGCTTCAGATGCGAGGCGTCAAACTACGAAAACATGAGACGTATGTGCATACAAAGTGACTGAAAGTATTGCATTGAGTAAAGTTCGAGGCGCAACAAAGTTTTTGAATGAGCCATACATGGCGTATGGTGAAGAAAAAACTGCAGTTGCAACGAAGAAATTTGCCAATGCAATACTTTCAGAGAGT
This sequence comes from Minisyncoccota bacterium, assembly GCA_031972435.1. GTDB lineage: Bacteria > Patescibacteriota > Minisyncoccia > Phycocordibacterales > UBA918 > Damh-18. Next base: position 1,896 of record DALYES010000025.1, on the reverse strand, counting down.
GTAGACGACGTCCTTACGCTCTACTACTACCTGCCACTCCTTTTCCTGTGCATAGGTATAGAGTGCCTTATTTGGATTAAAACAAATAGGTATCGCCACCGATGCGAGGAGCGGAATATCGCCTTCGGTATCACCCACTCCTATCGAGTCCTCGAGTGTGAGCCCCTCTTTTTCAAGTACCCTATCCACGACAAGTGCTTTATTGGCAATTACCTCTTTGTTGGTGACTTCGCCCGTGAATAGGTCTCGTGGACCAAGCTCATAGAGACGCCCGTATACCTTATCAAAACCGTACCCCGCGCAAAATTCATCGAGAATTGTTTTTGGTGACTGCGAGATAGCCACAATGTAGTACCCCTGTCCTCGCAAATCCTGAATGAGGTCGCGTGTGTACCGATACGTTTGCTTCCCCTGCTTCGCTACTACCATTCTCCCGATGTCGGCAAAATCCCCGTAGTACACGCCACGAATGTGCTCCATGAATGAGGCCACGACAGCATTGATGTACGCTTCGTACGTACCTTCACGATTGAGCCACGCATTATACTCACGTTCATACTTTTTCTTCGCCTCTTGTGGAAACACACCCTCAGCGACACATCCCTCAGTGAGCTCAATGAATAGACTCGATCGAAAGACGGTCCCGTCAATATCAAAAAATGCTACTTTTTGCATACCTGTAGTGTATCAAAAAATTTCCACCCTTCATATTACTTCCCCCAATATTGAAAAACGGCGGCCTGCATGGAGCGAGGTCGCCGTCTATTGAAGTTTTGGGTTTTTACTTTCGTTGTGACCCTTGGGAATTGTGGTGGTTTTTGTGAGCGTATCTACACGATCAAGTGAGGTCTCACAATATGTGCCACAGTACTTCAACCCAGCGGTTTATTGTGGAAGATACCGCCACTTCCGACGTTTAACGAATCATTTCTTCCTCCCGAAAAAAAGTTTCAACTGAGCTCTGCACTACGGCCGACAAGAGAATTGAATACAGCTCAACTTGCTATCTGTGCCACAAGTCCACCCATTACCTACCTGGAAAAACGGCAAAGACGTCACTCTTGTTTCCTCATGCAAATAGCGAGCGGGTCATGACTATTGAGCCCGTCGACATCTGTTTCCCCATCGGGGACCTGATCAACATGAACCCAGCCCGTAGGTGTTTGATGACATTCAGTCGAGATGTTGCCGTCATCGGGGAACGCTTCGGTGTTGAAAGCCCCCAAAGGAACAACGCCATCGGTGTGTTGAGCTGCCAACGACCTGTCAAACAGCGTCGCCAACGGACGTACTGTACGTTTACGAGACATGGTATTTTCCCTTCTTTGGTTGAACAACTGTAGTAACTACAAAAAAAACCAAATTTTTACTGGCATTTATTATACAGTGTAAGCATACTACTGTCAATACATCAAAGCAAAGGTCTTACGAGACCAGTATGAAGACAGGATGGAGCTCTTTCCACTCCTCCTTCGTGAGTACGCGCTCATTGTATATTCCCATATCGGGAAAATGTGCTTCTGAAATAGTGATGGTGTCATCGGGAAAGAGTGCCTCCACGTACGCTACATGCCCCATGTCGGGCGTCATCATGTATTCCATGATTGCGCCTATCTTTGGGGTGACACCGATGTGAATGTGCGATGTACCTTTCAAAATCTTGTGCCACGCACCAGGGACACGCGGGCGGACATCTGGCCATTCGATGTGTATTCCTCTCTTCCACAAACGATAGAGCACGTACTCCCCCGCTTGGAGTGCAAACTCCGAACGTCCGAGTCCAAAGACATCATTGATAATTGCCCGTAGGTGGACGGTATTTGGGTGATCAACGGAATTCTCTTCTCCAATAGTAAACTCAGGAAAGACTCGAATAGCACGGTCGGCGATATCATC
>DALYES010000024.1:7405-9048 GCA_031972435.1 Minisyncoccota bacterium | reverse complement strand
CCGCAGGAATATCATGAAGTAGATTCATAGTGTATGTGTTTAGAATTAGACTATTGATAACCGCTCTTATGCTTCATCGGTTGCACTCTCCGGATCCTCAGTCTTTTGTGAAGAAATAATATCAATTTTCCAGCCTGTAAGCTTTGCAGCGAGACGCACATTTTGTCCACCACGACCGATTGCGAGTGATTGTTGATCAGGAGCAACGGTGACGACCGCATGTCCACGGTTATCGGCATCGTTGGTTCCTGCTTCATTTTTAATTTCAACACCGAGTACCTGTGCAGGCGAGAGTGAGTCTTCGATAAACTCACGGGAGTTATCTGACCATTCAATAATATCAATCTTTTCACCACCCAGTTCGCTCATGACCGTCGAGACGCGTACACCGCGCTGTCCCACCATAGAGCCAACAGGATCGATGTGGTCATCGTGTGCGCACACTGCGACTTTTGAGCGTGAGCCCGCTTCGCGTGCAATTGCTTTAATTTCAACAGAACCATTTTGGAGTTCTGGTGCTTCAATCTCAAAGAGTTTTGCGAGGAAATCAGGATGTGAGCGTGAGAGTTTGAGGAAAATACCGCGTGGAGTTTCGTCAACAGCGACGAGAAGTGCACGAATACGTTCTCCAGGACGGAAACGTTCTCCAGGGATTTGTTCATCGTATGGCATGACACCAGTCACACGCCCGAGGTCAACGTAGAGGTTGCCACGCTCAAAGCGTTGCATGTGGCCAATGATGATATCGCCCTCTTTCTGTCCAAACTCTTTCAGTGCTGACTCTTTCTCCGCCTCACGAATTTTTTGGATAATGACCTGCTTTGCAGTTTGTGCAGCAATACGGCCAAAATCATCCTTTGGTTCAAGGGGAAAGACGAGCTCATCACCCACAGTAACGTCTTTCTTAATCATTCGTGCATTCTCAATGAGGATGTGTTTTTCTGGGTCAAAACGTACACGAAGGTCACCATCAATGAGGGGTTCTTCTTCGGTGTGGTGACGTCCGTCCCCCTCACCCTCTGCCTCATGGTCTACCTGTTCATCAATACGTACGGTTGTGTCATCAGCGACAATTTTGATTTGGTTGAATGTGGTGACACCTGACGCAATATCAAAATGTGCACGCACAATTTGTCCGCGTTTTCCAAACTCTTTCTTGTATGCGGTTGCGAGCGCTTGCTCAATCGCGTCAATCATCTTTTCGCGTGCAATGCCGCGCTCATCCTCCATTTGGTCGAGGACTGAGTTTATTACCTTTAAGTCAAACATGTTAGATTTTGTTACGAACGAATGTGAGTTAGAAAATCTTACATCCCGCTACATTTTGGGCGAAGTGCGTTGCCGAATAGGCACTTGTAGCACGAGCACGAATCAAAAAATGTGGCGGGATGGAATCTGACATCATTCCGTCCGCTGTGGGGTATTCCCCTTACTTACTTTTATAATTTTTATAACAAAAATGCCGGCCGCATGTGGCCGACGTTCAGTCATAGGAAAGAGTATATAGGAATGTAGAAAAATGTCAAAAGAGAATTTTCATTACATGGAGATGTGCTATGCACACGTGATGCGAATAAAAAACACGATACAGAGAAGTGTGATGCTATACTACTCTTGTAACGGCTCTTTGGGAGCGTTTGGTG
>DALYES010000024.1:0-7395 GCA_031972435.1 Minisyncoccota bacterium | reverse complement strand
ACACAACTCAAGCGTTTTGTGATTGATTCGGGTCTTGTCACCCGAAAGGATATTGATGCTGCAGAAAAAGTAGCAAAAGATGAAAAGCGAACACTCGCAGAGGCACTCGTCTCGAGTGGTGTCATTTCGGAAGATGATCTTCGTCGTGTAGAGTCGTATGTGCTCGGTGTTCCTTTTTTTTCGCTCAATGGAATGAAGATCCCATTTGAGGTACTCTCACTCATTCCTGAGCCCGTGGCAAGAACTCACAATATTATTGCATACCGAAAAGCAAATGACGTGCTTGAGGTCGCGATGCTCGACACCGCCGACCTTCCCGCAATTGATTTTGTGAAAAAGAAAGTGGGTCTCAAAATCCTCCCGCGACTCACCGACACCGAGTCGATGAAGTATGCTCTCCAGCAGTACCAAAAGACCTTAAAAGATGAGTTTGGTGATCTCATTGCAAAAGAATCGTCCGCACTGCGAATTATTGCGGAGAGTAACGGCGAGGAAGCGTCTGAAGAAGATTTGAAAAAAATGGCCGAAGATTTGCCTGTGGTGCGCATTGTTGACACACTGCTCCACCATGCAATCATTCAGGGGGCATCAGATATCCACATTGAACCAATGGAAAATGAATTGCTCGTGCGTTACCGCATTGATGGTATTCTCCACGATGCTATGTCACTCCCGAAACACGCCGCCCCAACGATTTCTGCTCGAATCAAGGTTCTTTCAAATTTGAAACTTGATGAAAAGCGTCTTCCACAAGATGGACGATTTAAAATGGATATGGATGGGCAAAAAGTATCATTTCGTGTATCGGTGCTTCCTATTTATTACGGGGAGAAGATCGTCATGCGACTTTTGCGTGAAGGTCGTTCCGGCTTTACTCTAGAGGGTCTTGGTTTCCATGGACAGGCACTTGAACGTATTCATGCAGCAACGAAGCAGACAACAGGAATTATTTTGGTGACGGGTCCAACTGGATCTGGTAAAACCACAACACTCTATACAGTGCTCGATATTTTAAATACACCTGAAGTCAATATCTCCACCATTGAAGACCCGATTGAGTATCAAATGGCTCGAGTCAATCAAACACAAGTAAAACCAGAAATTGGTTTTACTTTTGCAAACGGTCTTCGGTCACTCATGCGACAGGATCCCGACATCATCATGGTGGGAGAGATTCGTGACCAAGAGACTGCATCACTCGCAATCAATGCAGCTCTCACGGGGCACAACGTGCTCGCAACCGTACACACCAATTCCTCATCTGCAACGGTCGCCCGTCTCGTTGATATGGGAGTTGAGACGTTTCTCCTCGTGTCGACACTTCGTGTAGCGGTCGGACAGCGACTCGTCCGTCGTATTACTGAATCAAAAGAAGCATACACATTGAGCACAGATGAGCGAGCGGAGCTCGAAAAACATGTCGATTTGGATCGTGTGCTCGAGGTACTCAAGAAAGAAAACGTGATACGAAGCAACGCAACATGGAACAGTGTGCAGTTCTTTCATCCAAAAGAAGGATCAGAAGATGATGGGTATAAAGGACGTATTGGAATTCACGAAGTGCTTCACGTATCTCCAGCTATTAAAGAAATTGTGATGGCATCGGGTACCTCAGACGCAATCGAAGCGCAGGCACGAAAAGAGGGAATGCTCACCATGGCAGAGGACGGTATTTATAAAGCAGCGCTTGGTCAGACGAGTATCGAAGAAGTCCTTCGAGTTATTTCTGAGTAGAGCAGAGCATCTATGGCAAAATTCATTTACACAGGCACCACGAGAGAAGGTGAAAAAGTATCCGAAACTGTCGAGGCAGTCGATAAATTTGCAGTGTATGACATTGCACGCGCAAACGGACACATCGTTGTAAACGTAAATGAAGTTGGAAAGAATACTTTTGGCCTCAATTTTAATACAGAAAAAATTGATGCGTTTTTGAGTCGCGTTAAAGATGATGAACTTGTTTCTCTTACACGAAATCTCGCATCAATGCTTACAGCAGGACTTCCCCTTACGCGCGCGCTCTCTGTTTTGGAGCGACAGAGTGGAAATAAAAAATTAATCGTAACTCTCAGGAGTATCCGTGAGGATATTAACAGGGGTCAGACCTTTCATGATGCACTCGGTAAGTTCCCTAAGATTTTTTCTGATTTGTATGTCGCAATGGTACGTGCCGGTGAGGAGGGCGGGCAACTTTCGGAGTCACTCCAAACCCTTGCACTGCAAATGCAACGAAGCTCATCGTTGAAGAAAAAGGTCAAAGGGGCGATGATGTATCCGTCAATTGTCGTTATCATTATGGTGATTATTGGAGCACTCATGATGATCTATGTGGTACCGACGCTCACCGCAACATTTTCTTCACTTAATACAAAACTTCCAATTACCACCCGAATCCTTATAGGAACGAGTGACTTTATGAGTCAGCACGCGTTTTTGGTGCTCGTGGGGATGTTCGGTGGAATTGGTGCATGTATGTATTTCCTCCGTACTCAGCTCGGAAAAAAAATTTTTCACTTTGGTATCACCAAAGTGCCCGTTATTGGTGTAATGATAAAAGAGGTCAATGCAGCACGTACCGCGCGTACGCTCTCATCGCTCCTCACCTCGGGTGTTGATGTCATTAACGCTATTAAAATTACAGAGGACGTGCTCCAAAATATCTACTATAAAGCAATTCTTGCTGAAGCGGCAGTTCGTGTAGAAAAAGGAACCGTACTTTCTGAGGTCTTCATAGAGAGGACAAATTTTTATCCAATTCTCGTCGGAGAAATGATTGCCGTAGGTGAAGAGACGGGACAGATAGCAAAAATGCTTCAGGAATTGGCAACTTTTTATGAGACAGAAGTTGACCAAAAAACAAAAGATCTCTCAACAATTATTGAACCAATTCTTATGGTTGTTATCGGAGGAGTCGTTGGTTTTTTTGCACTTGCAATGATTGCCCCAATTTACTCACTTTCGGATAGTATTAACTAGTATGCGTACGATACTCAAGACTCGCGGGTTCACCATTATCGAGTTACTCGTCACTGTTGCTGTGTTTTTGATTATATTTGGAGCCCTTTTTACAGCTGTTCAATTTACCATTCGGCTCATCGGCCTCTCAAAAATAACAACCAGTGCGCTCGCACTCGCAAATGATCGTATTGAGTATATTCGCTCATTCTCCTATGACGACGTTGGTACTGTGGGCGGTATTCCAAATGGCACTATTCCTCAAAACGCAACAACAACATTAAATGGAATTTTGTTTTATGAACGCGTGCTCGTGGAGTATGTTGATTCTCCTGATGATGGAATTGGAGCTTCGGACACTAATGGTATTGTCGCTGATTACAAACAAGTAAAAGTCGAATACTCATGGATGGGAAGAAGTGGAACGAGTACTATATTTCTGCTCACGAACATGATTCCTCCAGGGATAGAAACGACTGGTGGAGGTGGTACTCTCACGGTCAATGTGTTCGATGCTTTAGTGCAACCAGTGAGTGGGGCTGCGGTGAATGTGTACAATAATACAACGACAACGACAATAAATACCACACGGTACACAAATGCATCAGGTGTTGCGATGTTTTCGGGGGCTCCCGCTGCAGCAAACTACCAAATTACAGTCACCAAGCCAGGATTTTCAACAGATCAAACGTATGTCGCGACAACATCAAACCCAAATCCGATAACCTCGCCCGTCGCGGTACTTGCGGGAGCGGTATCCACAATGAACTTTCAGATAGATAGACTGAGTAGCCTCACCATACGTACCCTAGCACTCCCCACAACAGGAATGTTTTCTGATGCGTTAAATAGTATGACCCTCATTGCTACGTCAACAAATGTAGTATCAATTTCTGGTGATTTGGTACTGTCTGGTGGAAGTGGTGCTTATGCGCCACTTGGAAGTGCTTACGCAACTGCAACAGAACCAAGTACATTCGTTGGATGGCAAACCGCAACATGGAATGCTGGAATTCCTGCATCAACGACGCTCACAGTGCACCTCTATAGCGTGAGTGGAACAGGTGTCTATACGCTCATTCCTGACAGTGTGCTTGCAGGGAATAGTGCGGGTTTTGCGACAGGTCCGATAAATATTACTGGCATTTCGAGTACGACATACCCCTCACTCGCACTCGGAGCAACATTTACTTCGAGTATAAATACAGTGACACCCGCGCTCAATGATTGGAGTATTACGTACGTTACTGCACAACCGACTATCGGTAGTATTCCGGTAACGCTCACCAGTAGCAAAACTATCGGTACTCAGGTTGATACGACGCCAATATATAAATATTCCAATACCTTTACAACAAGTGGAAGTGGCAATCTCACCGTTTCGGATCGTGAATGGGATTCATACAAAGTAGCACTTGGTTCAGGAGCGTATGATATTGCGGAAGCATGTGCAGATATTCCTTTCGCACTCAACCCTGGTGTGAATGATATGCTCAAGCTTACGTTGGTGCCTTCGTTGACGTATACCACGAGAGTAAGTGTTGTGGATGCATACAATGTTCCAATTCCGTATGCGGATGTGACTATCTCTCGTGTGGGTTTTTCAGATACGATTATGACCTCACCGTGCGGACAGGCATTCTTTAATACGGGACTTGGTGCGCATACTGACTATGATGTGACAGTTCAAAAAACAGGGTACGTTACCCAAACAATTTCCGCGTATGAAATTAGTGGTGACGAGGTGCTTAAGGTTAATCTCGTTGCTTCATAAGGTAAGATATGAAAAGAGCACATCATGCACAGAGAGGATTTAGTTTCGTTGAGATGCTTGTCGTTATTGCACTTTTTACAACCACCATGCTCGTCATTACGAATGGCATCTCATCATTCTACAGTTTTAATACCTACACTATTGCACAGTCCTACCAAGTAAGTAATGCAACACAGGGTATGACCCAGCTCGTGCGCGATCTTCGTGAAATGACCTATGCTGATAACGGTGCATTTCCACTCGTTATTATGGAAAAAAATAAAGTGGGTTTTTATAGTGATATCGATCGAGATAGTAGTGTGGAGTACATCGAATACTCACTCTCCACAACAACATCGGTTTTCACGAAAAAAATATTCAATGCGACCGGTACTCCGCTTCGGTACAGTGCGACCGGAACACCCGACTCAACAATTATTTTATCTGAGTATGTACAGAATAGCATTCAAAATATTCCCATATTCCTGTACTATGATATGAATGGAGCACTTGCCGCAACAGGAACACCCGCAATCGACATACGGTACATGAAACTCTCCATTATTGTAAACATTGACCCCATTCGAGATCCAGGTCAATTTATGCTTAGGTCGAGTACTGCACTCAGAAACTTAAAAAATACACCATAATATGTATTCACGACAGGCCACATCAGGATATCTTCTCGTTCTCGTTCTCGTTTTTGGTGCAATTTTTTTCATGATAACGTCAGCATCTATTGGGTATGTAGTAGTACAGTCAAAATTGGCACAATCAAGATATAACAAAGAACGAGCACTCAATATTGCAGAAGCAGGTCTCGATTACTATAAGTGGTTTCTTGCACACAATCCAGGTAACACTACCAATGGGACGAATGCCGTAGGACCCTATGTCCATCAGTATGTGGACCCTGAAGGATCAGCAATTGGAGAATTTTCACTTCAAATTGCGAGTTCGTCTTCGTGTGGAGATGTCACCGCCATTGATATTACCTCAACGGGGTATACCTATGAAAATCCAAATGCAAAACGTATCGTGTACGGACGATACGCAAGACCGACTGTGGCGGAATACTCGTACATCATCAATGCAAGCGTGTGGGCAGGGTCAGACAGAGTTATTATAGGTCCCTACCATTCAAATGGGGGTATTCGTATGGACGGTACTAATAACTCAGCAGTGACGAGTGGTCAGAGTACCTGGTCATGCACCTCATCATATGGATGTAGCCCCACACAAAATAATGCAGACGGTGTTTTGGGAAATGGACCAAATAGTAACCTGTGGTCATTTCCTGCGCCACCAATAAATTTCACTGGGATTACTGTCGATCTCTCGGCAATGCAGAATAAAGCACAAAACGCAGGAGGGAAATACTTTGGTCCTTCTGGAAAAGCAGGATATCACATTACTTTTAAATCGAATGGTACATTTGACATATTTCGCGTCAATTCCAAAGAAAATGAGCCAAATGGATATGCGTGGGGATATTATCTTAACATTCTAAAAGGACAATCATTGATTGGAAACTACCCTATCCCGACCGGATGTGCAGTTATCTATGTGGAAGATCAGGTATGGCTCGATGGCGTTGTAAATGGGAAAGTCACGCTTGCAGCAGCTGATGTGGATACAACAGGTGTTGATCCATCAATTATTTTGAATGGTAACCTCACCTATGCAAATGCAACATCAGGAATTTTGGCAATTGCAGAGTACGACGTTCTTGTAGGGCTCGTGGTACCCGATGATATGACGCTCAGTGGTATTTTTGTAGCCCAAAATGGTCATTTTGGAAGAAATTTTTATGATAATTCAATGCCGAACGCATGGTCACAGTATATAAAACGCAATTCACTGACACTAAGTGGAACAATTGTTTCAAATGGGCGTGAGGGAACAAAATGGGTGAATGGGAGCGGAACATATGTTTCTGGATTTAATTCACGTACGAATGTATATGACCGAAACCTCGTGTCGTCCCCACCACCTCTTACCCCAAAGGTATCAGATACATACGAGTTTATTGAATGGCGAGAAGTACAATAAAAAATACCAGTGATGCTTTGAGAAATCGACATGTTATACGCAGGTATGCCATGGTAGAATATACCTATTATGAAAAAAGACATTTCTCCACTCGTTATCGGGAACTGGAAGATGAATCCGCAGTCGATTGAACTCGGAGTAAAATTGAGCACAGAGCTTAAAAAAAAATTACAAGCCGTTCATGATGTTGAAGTAGTGATTGCGCCAACATTTCTTCACCTTCCCGTGGTACAGAAGGTGTTGGGGGGAAGTAGGGCATACGCGCTCGGTGCTCAGAATGTGCATCCAGCAAAACTCGGCCCTTATACGGGAGAAATTTCGTTGCCACTCCTTCAGGATGTTGGGGTGACATACGTTCTTATCGGGCATTCAGAGCGCCGGACTCTCGGTGAAAAAGACGCGCTTATTAATGAAAAATTACTGGCTACCATTAAAGCGGGTTTGAGTGGTGTTGTGTGTGTTGGAGAGGAACAACGTGACCATAACGGACACTACCTTTCACACATTGAAACACAGGTACGAAAAGCACTTGCACAGGTAACAAAAGCAAAATTACATCAGGTCATTGTGCGTATGAGCCAATCTGGGCAACAGGAACAGGAAAGAATGCTACTGCAGACGACATTCACGAGATG
>DALYES010000023.1:6705-9140 GCA_031972435.1 Minisyncoccota bacterium | reverse complement strand
TATATAGGGCTGACCGACTGAAAAGGTAACTCCCGATGGATAGTCAAAATTACTACCCACTCTTCCCACACTCACTGATCTCACTTGAGCATCGCGGAGTGCAAGCGCTACCTCATACGCCGCGTCTTTTAAAAGGACAGTGCTATCAAATGACTGGTACTTTACAATGACAATCGCAGTGAGTATGCCAATAATACCAATTGAAATGAGGAGTTCAATAAGTGTAAAGCCACGAACTCTTTTTACGAAAGAACTATTAGAAAAATATATTGTATGTAATGGTGAAGATATCTGCATGCAAAAGTTGTACTAACAGAAACCCAGAAATGAAGAACGGCGCAAAAGGCACCTCACTCTTAATTGTAAGCGGAGATGAGAGAAAGTGTAAGCGAACTTTTCCCCTTTTCGAAAGTCGTTCGAGCCCAAGGAGCGTGACACTCACGAGCGCACCAATCCAAAATGAAAAGACAACCATTGAAAACACACCCTCAAGACCTACAATGAGCCCAAACGGAAGCGCGAGTTTCACATCGCCAAACCCAATCCACTTCCCCTTTGACATGTACCAGAGTCCCCAAAAAAAGAATGACGCAGAGAGTGCTGAAATACTGTGGGAGAGAATGAGTCCGTAGTCCCCACGTACAAATACCGTGTAACCCAAAAAACAAAATGCGATAACGCCCACCATGAACGTGAGCTCGTCGGGAATTATCATGTGACGCATATCGTACACAATCATGACAACACAAATGGTCACGAGGAGGAGATTGAGTATGAGCAGTACGTAATCAGTTGCACTGATACTCCACACGAGAGCAAAGAGAAGTCCCGTAAGTACTTCCACCACAAAGTAGCGTGATGGAATATACGAGGAACACCCCTTGCACGAACCACGAAGCCAGAGGTATGAAAAGACAGGAACCAGCTCAAACCACGCGAGTGTCTTTCCACACGACATGCAGTGCGAACGTCCACTCAGCGAACGTCCCGTATGCAAGCGATAAATCACTACATTGAGAAAACTCCCAATGACGGCACCGAGACTAAAGAAAATGAAGTACCAATATATGTTCATAAATATGGGAAATTAAATGCACGATTTCATAGCGCCAATTTTCCCGAGGACAGATCTCGGAAAAGATTGATTGACCACTAAGGAAGTATCACGATATGACATACAAAATTATATCATCTTTCTGCCCGAGGTCAGTCCTAAGCGAGAGGAAGTTTTAGGGGTAGTAACAAAAAAGCCCGTAAGGGCTTTTTTGTTGAATGTATATTGTAATGATTATAGACAAACAGCACCACTTGCTGCAATGTGATTTGCTGTAATTTTTGCCGCACCTGTTGAATCAACACAAAATAGATTTCCTGCTGAACCCTTAAGGTTAACCTCTGCAGCATATGCATTTGCAGTGTCATGACATGTAGTATGTGTGGCATCACCAGCAGTAGCATAAGTTGTATTTAATGTAGTTGCAGTACTTATACCATTAGAAGCAGCGTTAGTTAATATTGGTGTTGTAGTTGAAGTTCCACAAAAACCAGCGTATGTTCGGCCATTATCATAATACAACTCTGCTTGGGCTCGTAATTGTGACATTGCACCCTTCGCTGCTGCATCTGAACCTTTATCTCGAGCTGTGTTGAGTGACGCGAGGACAACGGATGCGAGGATACCGATGATAGCGATCACGACGAGGAGTTCAATGAGTGTAAATCCTCGTTTGTTTGTTTGTATGTTCATCATAAAATTATTAAATTGGTAAGTAATATATTACTAGTTCGTCAGTTGTGCTGACTTCAGCATATGTCGCGATGGCCACATATTCTGCTAGAAGCCACTCTGGTTCTGCAGAACATTACAGAATGACTCGCTCCACATTGCGTGGTTACATACTATTATACGTCGTTTCATCGTAATTGGACGAGCATGTGTGGACAAGAAATTACTCTTCGACAAAAACCAATGGCACAGTGTATCCCAGAGGAAAGCGTGTCTCAAAAATTTTCAAATCCAAGGCGACGAATCAAAGTGACGTGAGGCGTATTCAATATACGATGAACGTCACTTTGATGCAGACAACGTGGGATTTGGGAGTTTTTGAGACACGCTCTAAATTGCCCCTGTCATGTTATAGATAGGCAAAAGTACCGACGCAAGGAGCACCCCTACCCCAAGACCGAGAAGCACAATCATCGCAGGTTCAATAAGAGAAATGAGTGTATCAACCGCATTATTTACCTCTCTACGATAGAAGGTGGCAAGCGTTCCAAGAATTTCCCCGAGTTTACCTGTTTCTTCCCCCACCTTACTCATCTGTGAAAGAACCCCTGGTATTTCGGGGTACTCGGATATAGCATCAGCAAATGATTTTCCCGCTTTCACATCAATGAGTGTGTTCTGAATGATTTCCTTATAGACAACATTATCA
>DALYES010000023.1:3742-6691 GCA_031972435.1 Minisyncoccota bacterium | reverse complement strand
GGAGATACCACTCGAGAGCATTGTTGAAATATTGTCGCAAATACGCGTAAGAAAGAGTCTTTCATACAGTGTTCCAATGTACGGTATCGAGAGCTTAAATTCATCCATTGCACGTCTTCCAGCAACTGTTTTTTGGAATTGCCAAAGAATGAGTCCTCCGAGTGCAAAGAAGAGTATTATGAACGGAAAGTACCCCGTCACAAAGTCTGAAATAGCAATCACAATACGTGTGTATATTGGAAGCTGTTGACCTGCATCAATAAGAATCTTACTCACGCTTGGAATAACAATGGTGAGCATGAGCATCATCACCAAACAGAATACGCCAATAACGAATGCGGGATAGATGAGTGCATTTTTTGCTTTTGAAATGACCTGATACATGCGGTCGAGGTAGTCTGCGAGGTACATAAATGTTTTTTCAAGAGTACCAGACTCTTCTCCCGACTTCACCATACTCACATAAAATGCAGAAAAAACATCCGGATGACGAGCGAGCGCGGTTGAGATTGTGGATCCGCCCTGAAGGTTGTCACTAATATCGGTAAGTATTCTCTGTAATTTTGGATTAGTCGTTTCTGATGCGAGCAAACGGAAAATACGAAGCGTTGACACCTGCGCTTCAAATAACGTTGCAATTTGTCGAGAAAAAATTACCACTTCTTTATTGGATACATTATCAAACCACGTGAATTGGTAATTGAGTATGGAATTCTTATCTGCGACTGCATCAATTGAGATAATGGTATATCCTCGCCCCTCGACTGCATCGATAGCCGCTTCAACATTTTGTGCATCAACAGTGCCGTCTCGCGGGACGCCCATTTTATCTACTGCTTTATAGGAAAATAACATATAAAATCTACATTAAACGCTCAAGGCCCTTTGGATTGATAGAGTATGCGAATGCATTCTCAACAGTGATTTCTCCCTTCTGAACTAATTCTACAAGTGATCGATTCATTTCAATCATGCCGAGTTCCATACCTGTTTCAATAACGGTCTGTATCTCATGCGTGCGACGCTCACGAATGAGGTTTGAGACAGCCGCATTATTAATAAGGAGTTCATATGCAGGCACGAGTCCCCCAGAGATACGTGGAATGAGACGTTGTGAGAAAATAGCGGTAAGTGAAGCTGAGAGCTGGACACGAATTTGATCCTGTTGTCCTGCAGGAAACGTGTCGATGATACGGTCGATAGTCTGAGCTGCATTGTTGGTGTGCAGTGTCGATAAGACGAGATGGCCTGTCTCAGCAGCAGTCACTGCAGTTGATATAGTCTCTTGTCCACGCATCTCCCCCACCATAATGACGTCTACGTCTTGCCGAAATGCAGAGTGGAGTCCTGTATGAAAATCAACGGTATCCACACGCACCTCACGCTGGTCGATGAGTGATTTTTTTGGTTCAAAAATGTACTCAATCGGATCTTCAATGGTGACGATGTGCTCTGCGCGTGTGGCATTTATGAGCTCCACCATAGCAGCGAGTGTAGTGGACTTACCTTGCCCCACAGGCCCCACACAGAGAAAGAATCCCTGAGGACGTTGCGTAAATGATTCGAGTATAGGCGGAAGCGCGAGTTCAGCAAAGTTGCGCACCATGTTGGGGATATGCCGAAGTGCAACCGAAATAGATCCTCGTTGAAAAAATCCATTACCACGGAAACGCACCCCATCACGTGCAGCAAATGAGAAATCTACCTCGCGTGTTTCAAAAAATTTTTGCTCCTGTTCTTTTGTGAGTAGCACCTCAATAAAACTCGAGACATCTTTATTGGTGAGTACAGGCTTCTTGACGAGAGGAATGAGCGACCCATCAACTCGGATAATTGGATGCGAGCCAACTGAGAGGTGAATATCCGACCCATGTTCTCCAGACACAATGTCTATGAGGTCATCAAGTTCTCTTTTGTAATCTACTGTTGCCATACTATTTTGATACAAGTTTTAATACCTCGGTAACGATCTCACTCGGAATGAACTCTGCTTTTACAATATACCCTATAGCACCTGCGTCGAATGCTGCTTGTTTGTCGGTATCATCACTCTGATTTGAGAGCATAATACACACAGGCTTTTCGACGTACTCTTCTTTATTGATGCGTTGCAAAAACTCAACCCCTGTCATTCCTGGCATAATAGAATCAGTGAGCACAACATCGTATGTTCCCTCGTGAAGTTTCGTAAGTGCAACCTCAGCTGTTTCTGCACTCTCGATACTATGCCCTTTTTCAGTAAATTTTGTTGCATACATGTCCCGCAAGAACATATCATCGTCGACAAGTAAAATTTTCATATATCAATAGTATACGGTATTTATGTACTAATATCGTCTTGGTTATTGACACCTCCATCCACTTCCTGCTCTTTAAGTGCAACCCCTTCCTCTTCTGATTCATCCGAAACAATCAGTGCTCCCCCTAACGTACTTACTTCTTCAAAAGGAATAACGTGATTGAGGGCTTTAATGATTGCATCCTCCTTCATACTGATAAAACCATGCTTTCGTGCTACTTCAAGAATTGCGTCTTCATTTGCACTTTCGAGAATTAACTTTTCAATTTCGTCATTGACCGTAATTGCTTCCATGACCGCAACACGGCCTTTTGTACCAGTTGAACATTTTGCTGTTGGTTCCGCAAAAAGGACATGGTCCGTGTCTGGTATAAGTCCTCGAAACTCTGCTGGTAAATCCACAAATTCGTCATCGATCATGCGTCTCAAACTTCGTTGCAGTGAAATTTTCTTGCCTGAATTTGGAAAAATACGGCGCACGAGACGTTGCGCGAGTGCAAGCTCTAGTGTTGGTGCAATGAGGTATGGGTCAACATCCATGTCAATGAGTCGTGGAATAACACCCGCTGCATTGTTGGTGTGAATTGTGGAAAGCACAAGGTGGCCCGTGAGTGCTGCTTGAATTGCAAGTTGTGCTGTTTCTTTGTCTC
>DALYES010000023.1:1974-3732 GCA_031972435.1 Minisyncoccota bacterium | reverse complement strand
CGCTCGACCCCCATGTCGACGAGGCGCGTGACGCTGCCCACCGCGCTGTTGGTGTGCAGGGTCGACAGCACCAGGTGGCCGGTCATGCTGGAGCGCACGGCGACCTCGGCCGTCTCCTGGTCGCGGATCTCCCCGACCATGATCACATCGGGATCCTGACGAAGCGCAGTGCGAAGACCATTTGCAAATGTATACCCAATTTCTGGACGAATCTGTGACTGACTCACTCCATCGATATTATATTCCACTGGATCTTCAAGTGAAATCACATTTTTACCAATTCTATCAATTTCCGAGAGCATCGCATAGAGTGTTGTCGACTTACCAGAACCAGTTGGACCTGAAATGAGGATAATGCCGTAGGGCTGACGAATTGCTTTTCGGATGAGCTCGATATTGTGTGGTGACACGCCTGTCTCCTCAAGTGTTCGAACGCCTGTATCAGTATCCAGAATACGCATCACAACCTTCTCCCCATGACTGGTAGGAAGGATAGAGACGCGAAAATCAACCGCTCGGTTATCAATAGATGCTGAAAAACGACCATCCTGTGGTTTACGCTTTTCATCAAGCCGAAGTGAGGTGAGAATTTTAATACGTGCCACAACCGCTTGATGCACTTTTGACGGTAATTCAAGACTTTGCAAGAGCACTCCGTCAACACGGAATCGGATGACCGTCTTTGCGTCACGTGGTTCAATGTGAATATCCGATGCATGTCCATCGACAGCGTATCGAAGTATTGTTGCAACAATCTTGGTAATTGGCGCGTCCTCCTTAATGTGCTCAAATTCATTCTGTGTTTGTTTCTCTCCAGCCGTTTTCGTATCCTGCACCTCCTCTTTGAGTTCAGTTTCGAGTATTCCAAGCGCTTCATCAACTTCTCCTGTGATGTTTTCGTATGATTTTATTCCATGTTCAAAATCATGTTCAAGGATAACAACTATTTTATACGGTAATTGTTCTTTAACGGTAATGAAATTGAGCGCATCACGAAAAGAGAGATTTTCTGGATCTGTAATACCCACCATAAGTACATCGTCCTCAATCATGATAGGAATAATTCCGTAATGACGAGCAGAATCTTCTGAAAGATATTTTAGTACTGAGGCACTAATTTTTTGATTTTCTGAAATTTCATATGTAGGAAGATCAAAATATGCACCGATGGCATTTCTAATAGCATCTGAATCAATTCCTTCACCAAGAAGCGCTTTCTCATACGAGATTCCCTCACTGGTTGCACGAGTGAGTATGTGCTCACTCATTGTGTCATCAATGACCCCTTTTTCTATAAGTAGTTTAAGTAGGTTCATAATTATACGTGCGTGAAATTAGTTCACTATTCAATAGGAGCAAATGGGTTGGTTCTACCAGTGGTAACGTCTGGAATAGGAATACTGAAATCATGCAATGTTTTAAAACGTTCATCATCCATAATTGACACATCCATTGAATATTGATTCATTCTATTTATATCAGCAAGAATTTTGTTTGTTTTTTGAGTTACCTCTGAATTGTCGATACCAGTTTCATCAACGCCACTTCCTGTGCGGGTAGCAAGATAGTATAGAACACCGAGTAAACCAGTGATACACAGAGCAATGAAAAGATTTTTAAATAGACTAGACATAATTCACTTATTTACATTTTTGGTAAGGTATACACACGAACAGTGAGTGAAATCTGTTGATACGGGGTATCTGATGAATTAAAAGAAAGCTCCACAACCTCAAAGAGAGTACTGCTTCTCTCTAA
>DALYES010000023.1:0-1964 GCA_031972435.1 Minisyncoccota bacterium | reverse complement strand
GTACGTACCAATAACGTCAAATGAAATATCTACCGTGCTGAGATTGTTTGAGTCCAAATTTACAGCACCAGCATTCCCCGAGTTATTTGAAGACTGTTTAAGTCCACTATCACTTTTCGATACATCTATATTTCCAAAAAGAAGGTTGTGACTTTGCGAGAGTGCTTCGAGGTCAACGAGAAGCTTTGTTTCATCAATCTTCTCAGGGACGAGCTTATCAAGCTGTTCATTTTGAGCTGCGGTACGAGATGTCTTAATATCAAGCTTTGAAGCGAGTGTATTTTTAAACTCATTGTATGTAGCAACTGCTTTGGTGTGCTTCTCAATTTCAGCACGAATATGCTGAACTTCAACATATTGTGGTTGCACAAAAAATACAAAAAGTACTACCGATACAATGAGAGAAAGAATCGGTGTGAGTGAGCGCATCATCATAAGCGTACTTGATTACTACTTGTAGAGACGGTTGATGTTGCATCAACATCTGATCCATGTGTACCTTCACCCTGAAGACTGTTTTCTTGTGGTAATCCATTTATTTGAGAAGTGCCCGCATCCGCTTCATATTTGAGTAAGTCCTTGTCAAACACACCAACAACTTCAAACCCAACCCCGAGACTCGCACCATTCTCATTTGATTTGATATTTGTACCTGGTGCTTTTGGTTTTCCATCAGTTGTAGCGAGTACTGCCGATGTATTAATGCCACGAACAATGAAGTTAGAAAAAACATTATCATTGATGATCTGCATTTTTTGAAGTGCAACTGATTTAAGTTCTTTGGTATCACCACCAAGTGTTAATTCAGCTTCAAAACCAGGGTCATACTTATATTTTAATGAACTGAAACGAATTGTTTGTTTTGTTGTATCTTCTAACATACTAAAGATGCGTGATGTCGCAACGTGATTGTCGAGAAGAAATCGAGCAATATTTAATTTCCGATTGTACATCTGAACCTCTAACATTTTGCGTTCAGTACCTGAATCGTTGAGTGCATTGAGTTCAGTCTGTGCTACACCGAGCTGTTTATTGAGATAGTGTGTGTATGCAAAAAGTCCAATAAATGCAAGAAAAACAATGACCAATACAATAGTACTCAAAGTAGCAAAAAGACGTATCGTGTGCTTTTGTTGTATATGTACCGGTGTTGGATTTGGTATTTGTCCACCAAAAGAAGAACGAGGTATGTATGCCATTACCTATCAGTATACGCCTAAGTGTACTGCTTCGATATTCAATACCTGTGGACAAAGATACCTTATTTCTGTTTAAACAATCGAAGTGCAACACCTACTGCGCCCGCAAATGTTGGTCCTGCATAGGTGAGCGTATCTTCAAGAAAAGCGGGGTACGCCACTTTCATAAACGGATTGGCAATTGCTACGGGGCGTGAGAACATATCCTGAGTATAAACATCAACACTTTTGAGGAGTGCCCCGCTCCCACACAGAAGGATTTTCTGTATCGTGCACTGTTCATCTTGCTCATATCGCTTAATGACTGTGTGTATTTCTCGCAACCCATGCTCGAGTATTGAAACAATAATCTTTTGAATACGGGGATTACTTTCAGTGCCATGAATGCCAGTTTTTCGCTTTAATTCTTCAGCTTGCTTAAATTCAATTGAGAGTCCTTTTGAAAGAGTGTCTGAAATTTCAACGCCGGAAAGTGTGACGCTGTGCGTCTTGACCACTAATCCATTTTTCACAATACACAGACGAGTTGATGATGCGCCAAAATCAATGAGAGCAACTATTTCATCGCTCGCTGACAATACAGAACGAATCATACTAAAAATCTCAATTTCGCTTTCACCAATATTCAAACCACTCCCTTGAATAATATTGATATATCTTTCTCTCGCTTCATTGTATATAGCAGAGAGGAGCACATCGGTACTTTTTCCATCAGGATGAATAGCGAATGGAAACCAATCCAGTTCAACTTTTGTAAGCGAGACG
>DALYES010000022.1:0-9231 GCA_031972435.1 Minisyncoccota bacterium | reverse complement strand
GCTATTTCTTGTTGCGTCCGAAAATTCATTATGGATAGAATTTTCGGACGGACTCAGAAAATATAGTCGGCTTCGCCTCCTTATTTTCTGGTCACTTGTGTGGAACTCAATACGCACTTATAATAGAGATGAGATTATTTTATTTTTATGGAGCACATGACATTATCACAACAGCCAGAACTAGAAACAACAGCCTCCACCAGCATTCCTCCAACACCTGCTCCTGAAAAAAAAGATAGCATGGTAGCTGAAATTATCCGTTTTTCACTTATTGCACTACTTATCGTTCTTCCCATTCGTCTTTTCATCGCTCAACCGTTTATTGTATCGGGAGCTTCCATGGAGACAACGTTTTCGACTGGGCAATACCTCATTGTTGATCAACTCTCATATCACTTTGAAGAACCGGCACGTGGTGATGTCATTGTATTTCGATACCCCAAGGACCCTTCGAAGTTTTTTATAAAACGTATTATCGGTATTCCCGGTGACACAGTGAGCATTAAAGGTAGTGACGTGAGTTTGAGTAATACAGAACACCCTGAAGGAGTCCTCCTCGATGAACCATATATTCTCAGCATGAAGCCAAGTACTACAATTACCGAAACACTCGGGGGTGATGAATATTTTGTGATGGGTGACAATCGCGACGCAAGCTCTGATTCGCGAGCATGGGGTGTCCTTCCGCGAAATAACATTGTCGGTCGTACGTTTCTCCGTCTATTCCCTATCACAAAAGTAGAGGTATTTCCAGGCGAACACAGCATCGTGAACGGGTTGCCATTATGAGCATAAGTGAGTACATACCGCTATGACACAATCAGTTTCAGTTTCAGACTTCATCAAATCAGCATCACACACTGCACACCATTTTGGATTTATACCACTTGAAAAAATCAAAACTGACCCGCAGTGTAAAAATTGTGTTGTAAAAATTCAGCACAAAGCATCTGCGCAAGACCGAAAAAATGATTCACTCCACGGCATGCTCACCTCGGGTATGTGTACGTACTTTGATTCGAAACTAAATGGCATTGAGGGGCCTGTGCTCTTTTACAGCACCGAACAAGTGCCTCGCACTGGAGATATTGCTGTCTCGTTTCATGTCATGAACGTGAAAAAGAGTATTGCTGAAGCATTGCTCATACAGACCATACGTTCATTTATCACTGATATTGGTTTTGCTCATCACTCTGTTCGCATCAATTCACTCGGTGATACTGATTCGGTAACACGCTATACACGTGACCTCACCACATTCCTACGCAAACGTCTCGAAGATATGCCCCCACAGGCACGTGAGCTCATGAAGGAGCACCCCATGCAGACACTCATGTATCTCATCGATAAAGAACATGAGATGGTACAAAAAAGTCCAAATCCACTCGAGTATCTCACCGACAGTAGTCGCAAGCACTTCCGCGAAATTGTCGAATTCCTCGATATGAGTGATATTCCTTTTGAGATTGATCCAAAGCTTGTTGGTCACCACGAGTGCTACTCTGACGCACTCTTTGCGTTCGACATTATGGATGAACAGTCAGAGAAATTAAAAGACAGTCCTCTCTTCATTCGTGGCGGTAGGTACAGCACCTTCGTCTCAAAAATGTCAAAAACAAAAGTACCTGCAGTTGGTGCTGTTGTGATACTGAAAGACAAAAAGGCTCCAGCACACATACCGGCAACACGAATGAGACAAATCTCAGATGTGTTTCTCATTCAGCTTGGCTTCGGCCCTAAGGTGAAAAGCCTACTCTTGATTGAAGAATTGCGTCGTGTGGGATTGAGTGTTCACCAGAATGTCACCAGTGACTCTCTCTCTGAGCAACTGCGAAGCGCTGAAGCAAAAAATGCTCGGTACATGGTGATACTAGGTCACAAAGAGTTTATTGAGGGTACCGTCATTCTGAGAGACCTCAAATTGCAGAGCCAACAGAACGTAGCTCTCTCCTTAATCGCATTACACCTCCAGGGTCTTGTGAACACTCTACCTGCATAATAAAATCCTCGATTTTGCGCTTGCAAAGTGCACTACTCCATGGTATTCTCTCCCCACATATGGCAACCAACGTTCAAGTTAAGAAAAACAACCAAGAAAGCACTGCAAACATTATTCGCCGTTTTACGAAGCGTGTTCAGGGATCGGGTATCATCAACCGCCTCAGAAAAGAGCGTTACTTCTCTCGAGAAAAATCACCGCTCGTCGTTCGCTCAGGGAAACTCAAGCGACTCGTCAATAAAGTAAAGTACGAAAAACTTCTCAAACTCGGAAAAATACAAGAACCAACTCGAGGACGAAAGTAGGAAAAAATCCTCTGCACAAGCAGAGGATTTTTTGTGCTCCTGGCTTCGTCCAGTGTGATACACTGAACGGGTAATGTTTTATGTATCACACAGTGTTCGCTCGTATCCATCACTTCCCTATGAAGAAATGAAGGATGTAATTCTTGGAAAAAAGTACACGCTCTCGCTTACGTTTGTCGGTGCGACGCGTGCACAGAAACTCAATAAAACATATCGTAACGCAGAATACATACCGAACGTGCTCTCATTCCCACTCGACAAAAACGTCGGTGAGATATACATCACCCCTTCGGTCGCAGAGAGAGAAGCACCAAAATTTTCACTTTCACCTCGCGGGTATGTGGGGTACCTGTTTATCCACGGGTTACTCCATTTGAAAGGGTACCCTCATGGGGCTACAATGGAGAGAGCTGAAAAAAAGTATTCTACGCTCTTCAAGTTGAAATAGCATTCAGCAGATAGTGCACGTGTGCACTTGGGATTTTTTATGACGCAACACTATGTAACAGGAATCGACGTCGGCACCTACCATGTAAAAGTGGTTATTTCGAGTAAGGCTGATGAATCAAAAGGTGTCCCACAAATCATTGGAACCGGCTATGCTGAGAGCCGTGGCCTTCGGAACGGCTACATCATCAATGAGAGCGATGTGGTACGGAGCGTCCGCAATGCTGTCGCACAGGCAGAAAAAGCGAGTGGCGTGAAGGTGAAACGTGCGTACATCTCTATGGGGGGTATCGGCCTTGATGAAATCCACGCACACGGAGAAGCAATCACCTCTCGTGCTGATTCTGTCATCACACAGGCAGACATAGACAAGGCAGTAGACGCGAGTGAAGAACAAATTAAAGACAAAATACCAAATCGCAAGATTATTCATACGGTGCCCCTTCGCTTCACCATAGACGGTGAAAAGGTCCACGGACGTCCCCACGAGCTCAAGGGTACTAAGTTAGAAATTGACGTGCTCTTTGTGACTGCGTTTGAGCAACACCTCAACGACCTCATTTCAGCGATCGAGAGTACCGGTATTAAAGTTGAAGATGTCATGGCATCTCCACTCGCAGGAGGTCACGTCATGGCGACAAAAGCACAGAAGCGCGCTGGGTGCGTCCTTGCAAACATTGGTGCTGAGACCGTCTCTATTGTCATCTATGAGGACGGCAATCCAACCTCACTCAAGGTCTTCCCTATTGGCTCAAATGACATTACAAACGACATCGCACTCGGACTCAAAGTCCCCCTCGATGAAGCAGAAAAAATCAAGCGTGGTGGTATGACCTCGACACCGTACTCAAAAAAGAAACTGGACGAGATTATCTCTGCCCGCCTCATTGATATCTTTGAACTCATTGATGCACACCTCAAGAAAATGAAGCGAGATGGTCTTCTCCCTGCGGGGTCATCCTCACGGGAGGTGGCTCAGGTATCACCACCGTACAGGACCTCGCACGTGCTTCACTCCGACTCCCCTCAAAGATTGGCACCCTCGACCCAGGTCAAAATGGCAAAGTCCGTGATGCCTCATGGGCAGTGAGCTATGGACTCTGTGTTTCTGGGATGACTGGCTCAGAGGAGGACACCGGTATGAGTATTGCTCGTCACACGGGAAGCGCTTTTCTCAATTGGCTCAAACAATTTCTCCCGTAGGTATACACCACACCACATTTTTCTCTACATACACATACTTCAAATCACACGAAGGTCGTTTTTGTCAATATAGTGACATATAATTTTATCCACTGTATGATAGTCCTATCATTATTAGAGGGAGGAGTTTTGTGTGTAAGAAATTATTATGGAACAGATTAAAACAGACGTTGAATCATTTGCTCGGATACGAGTGATAGGAGTTGGAGGTTCGGGTAACAACGCCGTTAATTATATGATCGGCTCCAAAGTGAAAGGTGTTGAGTTCATCGCAATCAACAGCGATGCACAAGATCTTCACCACTCCCTCGCAAAGAAGAAAATCAATATCGGGAAGAACCTAACGCGTGGTCTTGGTGCAGGAGGAAATCCTGACATGGGTCGTCGTGCCGCTGAGGAAACTCGTGAAGAGATTGCAAATGCTATCAAGGGTTCCGATATGATTTTTATCACCGGTGGTATGGGTGGGGGTACTGGTACAGGATCTGCACCAGTTGTTGCAAAAATTGCACGCGAGACTGGTGCGCTCACCGTGGGTGTCGTCACCAAGCCATTCCTCTTCGAAGGACAGGAGCGTATGCGACTCGCACTCCAAGGAATTGAAGAACTCAAGAAAGAAGTTGATGCACTCATCACCATTCCAAACGACCGACTCCTCGCTATCGTTGACCGCGAGACCAGTGTGAAAGCAGCATTTGAACTTTGTGATGATGTGTTGAAACAAGCGGTAGAGGGTATCTCGGATCTCATCACAATGCCCGGTATCATCAATGTTGACTTTGCTGACATTCGTTCTGTCATGGAAAACGCAGGATCGGCCCTCATGGGTGTTGGTCTCTCAACAGGTGAGAAGCGCGCGGAGGAAGCAGCTCGTTCTGCAATCAATTCCCCACTCCTCGAAGTCTCTATCACGGGTGCGAAGGGTGTCCTCTTTGCAATCGCTGGTGGTGATGACCTCGGTATGCTCGAAATCCAAGATGCAGCACGTATCATCACTGAGTCTATTGACCCACACGCAAAGGTTATCTTTGGTGCCATCAAAGATGAGAAGCTCAAGAAGAATGAGGTACGCGTAACCGTAATTGCAACTGGCTTCCCCGAAGCTGATGGTGGCCACCACAATGCGCCTATCATCCGCTCCTCTATCGAACGTCGTGCATCAGAGCCTGTCACTGAAGACAAACCAGAAACACGTGGAAGAATTTTCAATTCAATGAGTAGCCCACGAGCTGTTGAATCAAATCCCGTAGCAGAAGCACCAGTGACCGTACGGGAGGAATCTCGACCACAAACACAGCAACCAGCTCCACAGGTGCAACAGAAGGAACCAAAGCCAGTCGACCCAATCGATGAAGACGACAGTGACGACTGGGGCGCGGTTCCTGCGTTCCTGCGACGTTCAAAGCTCAAATAGTTTTGAGCTTTGAACGTCGCGTCCCGCAGGAACCGCGAGCCGGAGCCATGTTTTGTCGACCACAAGGAGACAAAACGGGCGAGGCGGGGTCGCGAGTTGTTATGAACGAAGTGAATTACAAACTCGTGACCGGTACCCGCCTTTCTGAGGAGGTCAAAACTCAAGTAATTGAGTTTTGACAGACGAAGTGCGGGTGCGGCGGACTCATTGAGTTCTTTTGCGAGCATCACACGAAGCAAAAGAACCAATGAGTGGACTGTCCATGTAATGGAACGTTCCTGCGTTCCTGCGACGTTCAAAGCTCAAATAGTTTTGAGCTTTGAGAGTCGCGTCCCGCAGGAACCGCGAGCCGGAGCCATGTGGCCAGAAAATAAGGAGCGTAGCAACTATATTTTCTGAGCCCTTCCTTTTTTCTTTCCCCCGAAAGAAAAAAGGAAGGTGCCAGAGTTGTTTCCAAACTCTTCCATTTCTTCCCCACGGAAGAAATAAGGAAGGTGCCAGCATTTTGTATTTAACTCAAAACCCTCCGAACGCTTTGCGTTCGGAGGGTTTTGAGTATCCTCTCTCATACGGTACAATGTCTTTCTCAATCATTACTGAATAATTTGAATCTGTTATATGTACGATGTCATTATCATTGGAGGTGGACCGGCAGGAATTGCGGCAGGAGTGTACGCATCTCGAAAATTACTGAAGACACTTTTTATAACAAAAGAGTGGGGCGGGCAAAGTATTGTCTCCCCTGAAATTCATAACTGGATTGGTACCGTTGCTATCTCTGGAGCAGACCTTGCAAAAAGTCTTGAGAACCACCTCAAGGCATACGCGGGGGAGTTTGTCACTATCAAAGCTGGAGTCACCGCGACAACCCTCGTAAAGAACGGTGAAAATTTTTCAATTACCCTCAGTGACGGCACGACCCATGAATCCAAAACAGTGCTCGTTGCGTCGGGCTCTTCACGTCGCAAACTCACCGTCCCCGGTGCGGATGTGTATGACCAGAAAGGTCTCACCTACTGCGCGACCTGCGACGGACCTATGTTTAGTGGACAGGATGTGGTCGTCGTCGGTGGTGGTAATGCAGGCTTCGAAACAGCTGCACAACTCCTCGCATACACAAAGAGCGTCACGCTCCTCCAAGACGGCACTATGTTTAAAGCAGATCCTGTCACGGTAGAAAAGGTGCTCGCGACGCCCAACATGAAAGGTATCTTGAATGCAAAAACAGTCGAGATTGTTGGAGAAACTTTTGTAAACGGAATTATATATAGCGATGAAAATGGAGAGAAACACACCATTCCTGCAACAGGCATCTTTGTAGAAATTGGACTTCTTCCCAATACCGACTACGTGAGTGATGTACTCGAACTCGATGCTTACAAGCGCATCGTTATCGACCCATGGACACAGCGCACGAGCGTCACGGGTGTGTGGGCTGCGGGTGACTGCACCAACATTCGCTACCACCAAAACAACATCTCTGTCGGTGATGCAGTAAAGGCGCTCGAAGATATCTACGTATACGTCAAGACGCGGTAAACACTTCCCACAATGAGCGAATCTATCAAACAATTTATTGCCACAAAAGCCTTTATCGTTAAAGATGGGAAAGTGCTCATTCTCAAGGAATCTTCAAAGTATGAGGATGGCACCAACGTAAGTCGTTTTGATCTTCCTGGTGGTAGGCTAACACCTGGAGAACATTTCGTTGACGCCTTGCAACGTGAAGTGAAAGAAGAAACTGGACTCACTGTCCAGATTGGAAATACCATCTCAGTTGGTGAATGGAGACCGGTTGTCCGCAACGAGCAATGGCAAATTATTGGGATATTTTTCGAATGCTCAACAGACGATTCAACGATAACACTTAGTCCAGACCATGATGATTTTCAGTGGATTAATCCGCACGATTATGAACACTACAGTCTCATTGATAACCTCAAACCAATTTTTAAAAAGTATCTTCTTAGTAAGTAATGTTAACAGAACTTCAAAAGACCAAAGCATACTACGAAAAATACGCGGATGAATGGTCACAAAAACATTCTGACCCCTTTTATCATGAAAAGGATTTTCGTTTCTTCAAAAGCTACATACATCCAAACGCGTCTGTCGTTGATATTGGTTGTGCCGCAGGTAGACATGTTCCGCTTTTTCTAGGAATAGGAAAAGGACTCAAGTACCACGGTATCGACATTGCACAGAAGTTTATTAAGATTGCATCACAGCGTTACCCGCAACTTCCCTTCACCTTAGGAAACATTGCTGACCGAGCGACACTTCCGAAGAAAAGATTTGATGCTTTTTTAGCTCTTGCAATACTTATGCATCTCCCTCTCTCACTCTGGGACAGTGCGTTTGCAAACATTGAACACATAACAAAGACTGGTGCATACGGTTACATTATGCTTCCTGCTCAGAGACCACCTACAGTCACTCCACTCGATGACCCACGTCACTTCACCCTTCTTTCCGAGAAAGAGCAAATTGCATACATGAAAAATCGTGGCTGGAAAATAGTGAGAAAATTCAAACACGCAACCGGGCCGAACAAAGCTGGCTGGGTTGGATACATTGTGCAACTACCGTAAACAGTGAAAGTTTCAATGTAACCTTCTACGAGAAAAAAATTCACCATAGAAAAACCGCAGAACGGCTTCTGCGGTTTTTCTTATACAACGTAGAGCTCATATCTTTTGGACCTTCATGTTGCGCTCTATTACGAGTGCTAATATGTGAAGAAAAACACCACATCCAAAAGATACTCCTATAGATTCTCACCTCTCCCCTTCACCGTCAATACAAAAATGGGCTGTCTATAATGCACATATATTGAGCCAATCTGTGGACATTCGGGTGGATAACCCAGTGTATAAGCGCCTGTACAACCCTGTGGGAAAACCGCTTTTAGATACTAAAAAGTGTACCAATCAGAAACGAAACCCCAGCAGCAATCCCTCCCACCAAAACAACTTCTCCAACAGAGCGTACGGGGTGTGTTCCGACTACTATCCACTTCACTAGGCCGAGGACAATGAGTGCAATAAATGCTCCACACGCGGATGAGAAAAATACTGTTTCTGGATTCACTGATTTCATCACGATGAATGGCACGAGTGGAATGAGTCCAAATGAGATAAATGCACTGAAGGTCACTAAGCCAGTGTAGGTTGCACTCTCATCCAATGGATTTGGAATTTTGAGTTCATTGTTCACAATGAAGTCTACCCAGTACGATTCATTCTTTCGATAAATGTCCGTGAGCGTATGCGCATCCTCTTCTGAAAATCCCTTGTGCATGAGTGCTATCCTCGTCTCGCGAGCTTCAGCACCCCCATGCTCTTCTGATTCATCTTGTTCACGTTTCCACACACCTTTATAAAACCCCTGTTCTGAAAGCACCGCAAGAAAATTTCCCAGACCAAGTGACACACCATCACCAAACAGATTCACCAATCCAAAGAGGAGTACCGTCATGAAAGAGAGTTGCGTGGTTGCTTCACTTGAAAGTGCGGCTCCAGAAAATCCCGCAACGATAGCAAATGTCGTTGTAATACCATCAATTGCTCCGTACATCACTTCTTTGAGATACACCGATAGCGTTGAACGTGTCCGTGGAGTATTACTGTTATTGTGTGTATCTAATTTTCGATACCGTTTACTGCGTAGCATGCGTATATCATATCATGGGGTGTCTCATTGATTAGGTGGAGGGGGGATTTGGTGTCCAATTCTAATTCGCTGACGCTCTCAAGGTCGACCTACTGTCGCAGTACACCTCTCACCACAAGAGTACTTCGATTTTCTAAAAGAAAATCAGGTCGCGCAAAAACTGCTCAAGGTCTTGCGAAAGTCTCCCAGAC
>DALYES010000021.1:9405-10512 GCA_031972435.1 Minisyncoccota bacterium | reverse complement strand
AGAGAGCGTAGTGAAAATGTAGATTTCTGCACTTACTACGTTCATAACAAAATCTAAGCATGGCAAAAGATGTAATCTACGACGAAGATGTAAAGAAGCGACTCAAGCGAGGTGTTGATACGGTCGCAAATGCGGTGAAGGTCACTCTCGGCCCACGCGGACGAAATGTCATTATTGATAAGGGGTACGGTGGTCCGACAATTACGAACGACGGTGTCTCAATTGCAAAAGAAATTACGCTCAAGGACAAGTTTGAAAACATGGGAGCGGAGATTGTGAAGGAAGTTGCAAACAAGACCAACGAGCTTGCGGGCGACGGTACGACCACCGCAATTATTCTCACGCAGGCACTCTTGACCGAAGGACTCAAGCACACCACCATGGGTGTCAATTCGATGGCGGTACGTCACGGCATGGAGCGAGCATCAGAGGATGTGGTGAAGGCCCTCCATGAGCTGGCGGTTCAAATTTCTACAACTGAAGAGGTAAAGCAAGTTGCAACCATTTCTGCAGAGAGTGAAGAAATTGGGGCGCGTATTGCGGAGACAATCGAGAAAGTAGGGAAGGATGGTGTGGTGACCGTTGAAGAGTCACAGTCATTTGGTATTGAAACAGAGTTTACCGAAGGTATGGAATTTGATCGTGGCTACGTGTCACCGTACATGATTACGAACACCGAGCGCATGGAGGCGGAGTACAAGAACGCACTCATCCTCATCACCGATAAGAAAATCAGTTCAGCACAGCAAATTTTGCCACTCCTTGAGAAAGTAGCGCAGACGGGAAAGAAAGAGCTCGTCATTATTGCGGACGATGTTGAGGGCGAGGCGCTCGCGACATTTGTAGTCAACAAGCTCCGAGGCGGATTTTCCGTTCTTGCAGTGAAAACACCAGGGTATGGCGACCGGAAGAAAGAAATCTTGCAGGATATTGCGGTGATGACCGGGGGTCAGGTGATTACTGAAGAGATTGGACTCAAACTTGAGAGTGCAGAGCTCACCATGCTCGGGAAGGCAGGTCGTGTCGTGTCAACAAAAGACAAGACGGTCATTGTGAGCGGTGAGGGAACAAAGGAAGCAATCACGGCACGTGATTGCTTCCTTTGTT
>DALYES010000021.1:5616-9395 GCA_031972435.1 Minisyncoccota bacterium | reverse complement strand
CACGGCACGTGTTGACGCACTCCGCGCACAGCTTGCACAGACAGATTCGAAGTTTGATAAGGAAAAACTCGAAGAGCGTATAGCAAAACTCTCGGGTGGTGTCGCTGTCCTCAAGGTGGGTGCTGCAACTGAGACCGAAATGAAGTACCTCAAGCTCAAGATTGAAGATGCAGTCAACGCGACAAAGGCAGCGATTGAAGAGGGAATTGTACCGGGAGGAGGTACTTCACTCACACGCGCAGCAGCAGTAGTGGAAGGACGTGTCAATAAAGATCTGAGTCGTGACGAGCTCATCGGTTACCGTATTGTGCTCAAGGCACTCGAAGAGCCATTGAAGCAACTCGCAAACAATGTGGGGAAAGATGATGGAGCAGTTGTCGTACAGAAGGTTAAGGAAAAAGGTGGAAACTTTGGATACAACGCTGCGAAAGCTGAGTATGAAGACGACATGATTAAGGCGGGAATTATTGACCCTGTGAAGGTAGAGCGCGCTGGAGTCCAGCATGCAGTATCTGCGGTCGCAATTCTCCTCACGTCTGAAGTCGCTATCGCTGACGCTCCAGAGCCAGAAAAGTCGGCAGTGCCTGACATGGGCATGGGAGGCATGGGAGGAGGTGGAATGTACTAAATAGTCTGATTCAAGGCTTGTGTAATAATTTCCAAAAATCGATATTAAAGAAACGTCCCTGCGGACGTTTCTTGCCTCCCATGAGCCGGAGCGATGTTTTGGCTATTACTAATGCCAAAACCGCGAGGCCGGACAGGAGGTACTTATGAGCGTTAGCGAATTAGTAACCTGACGTGTGGGAGGAGGTGGAATGTACTAGAAGATAGAGAATAGAGGATAGAAGATAGAGAATAGAAGATAGAAAATAGAGAATAGAAGATAGAGAAGATAGAAGATAGAGAATAGAGAATAGAGAATAGAGGATAGAAAATAGAGAATAGAGAAAAGAAAACTAGCGCGACCTTTGGTCGCGCTGGTTTTCTGTATATTGGTGCTTTTATTCCCATTTCACAGTGATATACTGTATGTACCTTTATTTATAAGGAGGATTTTAATTTTATGACACCAACATACATTATTCTTGCGATTGTCGCAGTCGTGGTCCTCTGGGCTATTGTTGCATACAATAACTTTGTAAAACTTATTCAGCGCACCAAAGAAGCGTGGGCAGATATTGATGTTCAGCTCAAGCGTCGGTACGACCTCATTCCAAACCTCGTCGAGACCGTGAAGGGATATGCCATACACGAGCGCGAGACGTTTGATGCGGTTACCAATGCCCGTGCAGAAGCTACAAAGGTGCACGTTGATCCAGCTAACATTACCCCTGAGTCACTCGCAGCAATGGCTGGAGCAGAAGCGGGACTTGGGCAAGCACTCGGTAAGCTCCTCGCAGTCGCAGAGGCATACCCAGACCTCAAAGCAAATACGAACTTCCTCGAACTCCAACGTGAGCTTTCAGACACTGAAAATAAAATCCAAGCAGCACGTCGTTTCTACAACGGTAATGTACGAGACCTTGCTATTGCACTCCAGTCATTTCCTTCAAACGTCATTGGAAAAATGTTTGGTTTTGTAGGACAATCATTCTTTGAACTTGAAGAGGGTAGTGTTGAAAAGGAGCCCGTGAAAGTCAGTTTCTAATCATGGCAACACCAATTGTTATTGGAGGTAAGCAGATTGGAAAAATTAAGGCGAGCTTCCTTTTGTTTAAAGAGACATTTCGTTTCTTTTATACTGATAAGGAAATGCTTGTGATTCCATTCGTTACAGGTTTTGTTCTGTTGACCGTGATAGGAAGCGCATGTTTCCTGATGATAGTAAATGGATTTTCCTTTGCGGCATACACCGAGGAAACTCCTCTCACGGGGAAAGAGTATCTGTACGTTTTTCTCTTCTACATTCTCTGTGCGTTCACCGTTGCGTGTACACAGGCTGCGATAACGCACATTGTCTATACTCGTGTGCGTGGCGGTGATGCAACACTCGGACAAGGGCTTGGTGTTGCGTGGAAACACGCTCCGGCACTTTTTGTGTGGGCAACAATCACAAGCACCGTAGGTATTCTCTTGCGATTTATATCTGAGCGTTCACAGCTACTCACGCGCATTGTAGTAGCGCTCATTGGTGCGGTGTGGTCGGTACTTACGTATTTCGTCGTATCTGCAATTGTCATTGATAACAAATCTCCCCTCGATGCAATACAACTCTCGAGCAGCGTCTTTAGACGTACATGGGGAGAAACATTGGTCGTCAATATTTCACTCGGTTTTGTATTTATGTTCGGTCTCATAGGATTTGTCATAGCCCTCTTTGGTCTATGGATGATTATGGGAGGGGGTGGAGGGGCGCTCCTCTTGTGTGCAGTCATCTTTCTTGTAGGCTTATTTTTTATCGCGCTCTTTTCGTCAGTACTGGATAGTGTTCTTCGAACACTCCTGTACGTGTACGCATCAGATGGAACAGTGCCAGCAAACTTCAATCCAGAGTTACTCGAGCACATGCTTGCACGAAAGGGGAGAGTACCACCACACGATGTTGTTGGTGTACAATAGAAATGATCAGGATTATTATTTAGGAACATAGTATGGAAAAAATCTACTATAACAAGCTCTGTCGTGATAAGGTGGCAGATATTATTCGAGCGAAAGGATTTGAGTGTGAGGTGCGGGAAGTTGATCACGATGAGTACAAGCGCGAAATCATTCGTAAGGTATTTGAAGAAGCGAGTGGCGTATCCAACCATTCAGGTCGCTCGAGTCTCCTCAAGGAGCTCGCGGACCTCATCATTACACTCGATGCGGTAAAGAAAGAATTTAGCATTAGTGAGGAAGAGCTCAATGAAGCTGTTGAGACGAGTGTTGAAGACAAGGGAGGGTACGAGGATAGACTTTACCTCTCGTGGTCATCAGATACCGAGTACAGCTCACACGACCAAGGTCACGGGTTTGATGACTAGTCACTGCTGTCTTCCGTACAGTATACTACTATATGTATGCAGTTAGGATTTAGATATTTTGGAAAGAGCATATACGCAACGCTCGCGTGTATGCTCTTTGTGTGTGTATACGTCGCACACGCCAAGACAGGTGAGAGAATCTCTTCGTTTCAATCAGACATTGAGGTACAGCAGAATGGTGATTTTTGGGTAACTGAACGCATCACCTATGAATTTCCAGAACCAAAACACGGTATTGATCGGTGTATTCCAACACTCCATGCAGAGCAGCCACCTTCACTCATTCGCGAACGGTACATTGAAGTCGTCTTTGAGACGGTGATGATAGATGATACTCGTGTGGCATACGAACAGGAATGGAAGGGGAAGGATACCTGCGTGCGTATTGGTGATCCACAGGCAACTATCGAGGGTACGCACACGTATACGATTCACTATGTCGTGGGTGGGGCACTCTCATACCTTGAATTTGGCGGTGCAGAGCTCTACTGGAATGTCACGGGACATGAGTGGGAAGTGCCCATTGATGGCGTTTTGGTCACTGTACGTGGAAGTATTGACGGATTGCTTCTCCGTGAGCGTGCGTGCTATCGAGGGAAAACAGGGGAGGGAGCGTCCTGTGAAATACGTACCGATGAAGCGGGTATACCAACCTTCACCGCGCGAAACCTCGCACTAGGGGAGGGAGTGACGATAGCACAAGCACTCAACCGTTCACTAATTCCTGTTGATGTTCGTGAGCGGTATAGTATGGCATGGAAGATTATTGCGTTTGCTGTCGTCCTTCTCTTTGGGTTTGGTATAGGCTTGTAC
>DALYES010000021.1:0-5542 GCA_031972435.1 Minisyncoccota bacterium | reverse complement strand
GATGCACCGATTGTGGCCCAGTATGAGCCGTATCCGCAGGTAAAGCCAATGTACGCGGGGTACCTCTTTGATAAACGTCTCGACCCACGTGATATTACCGCAGGCATCGTCTTCCTTGCTGAACAGGGTTTTATACGCATCACAAAGACAGAAAAAAAAGTCCTCTTTTTCTTTGAAGTTGATGATTTTGCACTTACCCTCCTCAAACCAATGAACGATGCACGAGATATGTTTGAGAGTCAGCTCCTCCGCTTGGTCTTTGGTGGTGAAGCACAAGCCGATACCACAATCACCTTAAGTGAGCTCCACACCAACCTCTCTGTGCAGGCCCGGAACAGAGCTATTGTAAGAGAGCTCACCGAGGCACTACGTAAAGTCATGAAAGCAGAAGGATTTTATACGGGATTTAGCTTTGCCTCTATGGGCGGGCGTGTGTGGGCGGGGTCAGCACTCTGTATGAGTCTTGTCGCGATTTCTATTTCTCGAGATGTTTTCATTGCGACAGCAGTTTTTATGCTCGTTATTTTTGTGGCACTCATTGATGGACGGCGTACGAAGAAGGGGTATGAGGCACTCGACCATCTGAAGGGTTTTAAGGACTTTTTGCGTGTGACTGAGTCACAGCGGTACATTTTTCACAATGCGCCCGAGCGCAATGCAGAGCACTTTATGGAGTACCTCCCGTACGCGATTGCATTTGGTGTAGAGAAAGAGTGGGCAAAGACATTTGAGGGCATCACCATCCCAAATCCAAATTGGTATGAAGGTGGAAGTAGTATGGGTACGTTCAATGCGGGAGCACTCACGCAGAGTCTCGGAGGATTTTCAACTGCGTTTGCTTCGTCATCGGGCACAGGTGCATCAAGTGGTGGTGGCCATGCCGGCGGTGGAAGTGGTGGTGGCGGAGGTAGCAGCTGGTGAGAAAGCGCGGGGCGCTTTCGCAAGACCTTGTGAGGAACTTTATGAGCATAGCGAGATAAAGTACCCACAAGGTGTACAGTCTCTGTAAGAGAACCAGAAAATCAACGAGCGGAAGCGACTATGATTGTCGAGTCCGTCTGTTTTTCTTCCCCCCGGAAGAAAAACAGACGCAACAAGATATAACAAGAAAATATTGTCATACAACATAGACAGTCTCTGTGAGGTGTTCTGACGAACGATAAGAGAACCGAAAATAATCCTCAAAGCCCCAATATCCTACCTGTGGACAGAAATTTTGACGTATGTAAGAACAAGGAGTACACTACGAGTCCCATTTTTATAGGAGTATGGGATATGCAAAAGAAAAGTGATGAAACAGTACCACCAGCGCAGAACAATTCATCTGACCATGCGCACCATGATGGTGCATTAACTAAGACGCCAACTATGTTTCAAACGGCGTGTGATCTCCCAAATAATGCCGGTGTTAAATCGGACGTTGCGGGAGTCGCAATACCGAGCTACAACTAACACGTTAACAGCGTGAACAGGGCCGTCTACGGGCGGTCTTTTTTTTGGACGGTACGCGGGCGGATAAACCCGCCCGCGTACCGTCCATTTACGCACGCACACTTCTTTTGTATTATAGTGATATTCAGACACTGTTTTTATTCCATTCATTACATCATCATGGCAACACTCTACACACATCAAGGGGAAAATGTTCGGAAGACGTGGTTTCTCATGTGTTCGTTTCTTGTGCTCGTCATTGCGGTTGGGTACATCGTGAGTTGGTACATGAACTCTTCAGCGTTTCTCTATGGCGCTGTTATCTTTGCACTCCTCATGAATGTAGGGAGTTATTGGTTTTCGGATAAGATTGTGCTCAGTATGACTGGTGCTCGCGAGGCAACACGCGCTGAATTTCCTGATTTATGGAATGTTGTTGAAAATCTTTCCATTACCGCAGGACTCCCGATGCCAAAGGTGTTTGTCGTTGATGACCCCGCGCCAAATGCATTTGCAACAGGGCGTGACCCTGAGCATGCGGTCGTCGCAGCGACCACCGGACTTCTTGCACTGCTCAATAAAACAGAGTTGGAGGGAGTGATGGCACACGAACTTTCACATGTGGGGAACAGGGATATGCTCGTCATGACGGTTGCTGTCGTACTCGCTGGATTTCTTGCAATACTCGCAGATTTTCTCACGCGTACCATGATGTTTGGGGGAAATGGTGATGATGATAAACCAAAGAACCCTATTTTTTTAATTCTCGCGATTGCTGGAATTATTCTCGCGCCTGTTGCTGCGCAGCTCATCCAGCTCGCCATTTCTCGTAAGCGTGAGTATCTTGCGGATGCCTCAGGAGCACTGCTCACACGGTACCCCGAAGGTCTCGCTTCAGCACTTGAGAAAATTTCTGGGTATCCACACCCAATGCAACGAGTCAGTAATGCGACCGCACACCTTTTTATCTCAGACCCGTACGGTGGGGGAGAGAAGAGTTTTGGACAAAAAATTAGCGGACTTTTTCAGACGCACCCACCCGCTGAGGACCGCATCCGTATCCTCCGCGAAATGAAGTAGCAACAAGAAGAAAAGAGTTTGAGCTCTATAGTATGCTCCTGAAAAGTTTAGGGAGAAGATTGAATGTGTGGTATAGTGCATGTGCACCTTCGCACAGTTCTTTAAGGAGACGCACATGCGCCAAATGAATTCGAACGTTTGACGGCCGCCACGACGATGAAAGCGGACAATGTTTCAAGGTCCGTACCCTCAACCCCTTTTTAGCCCCGTCCTCGACGGGGCTTCACTATATTGTGTGGTATTATTTTTGTATGGAAAATTATGAAGCGCAGCTTGCGCACCTCGAAGAGAAAATTGACGCTGTGTACGCATCGGTGGAGAAGAGTAGGAAGTACCTGCTCACGATGGTGATTGTCACACTGGTCACCATCGCACTTCCCATCATTCTGGCAGCAATCGCACTCCCGATGGTGATGAGTTCGCTCAGTTCACTCGGTGGTGTGTATCAGATATAATAATTGATAAATTTATAATATGAAAATAGGTTATTTTGCTCCAATAGAAATACTCACTGAGGAGAATGGTCACTTCCGCCAAGTGCTCTACACGAGCGAGTCGCTTCAGCTCGTTCTCATGACACTCCTGCCACGTGAAGACATTGGCGCAGAGGTGCACGAAGAGAACGACCAGTTTTTCCGTTTTGAGTCGGGCGTGGGGAAGGTGGTCATTAACGACGTAGACTATGAGGTGAAGGCAGGTAATTGCGTGATTGTTCCCAAGGGTTCTGCACACAATATCACGAATACATCAGACACCGAGCCTCTCAAGATGTACACACTCTATGCACCACCGCACCACAAGGATGGCACGCTCCACCCCACAAAGGAGTATGCAGAGAGCCATGAAGAAGAGTACGATGGTGGGACGACGGAGGAGTAGAGAGAGAAAAGATTTACTAGTTCCTCGCAGAATGCCTCGCGGGTTTACTCCGAGGATGAATGCGACATAAAATAAGATAGCGAGGCAGATGTTTTTACTACATAAGTAATTTCTATGAATGAAAGATTTAATGGTGTATCTGGAAGTAAGAGAATCGATACTGAGGGATTAGATGTTAAAGAAATATCGTATAGGGAATTTCTTGAAGCAATAAAGGAAAATGAAAGACGTACGGCACAAAACAAACAACACACACAAGAAGCAGTTGAGACTCCAGATGGAGGAGTGATTGAAATACTTGACGTAGATGAACAGAAAATACTAAGACAACTTGGAAATGCAGAATAGTTACATTGAACGTTAATAACGGAGTACCAGAATTATTAAGGAAGATTTTGTAGATGTAGAGAAAACGGCTCCCATGGGAGCCGTTTTTAGTGGTGCGATGCAAGTAAGAGATAAATCTACATTGTTCGCGGGTGACTATTCAGTATGAGAATTTGTTTCTGATAGTGTAACTGGAAGACTCAAGATTCGGCCATCTCGTGTATTGGGAAAATTAATTCTCAACTCCATGTTGCACAATACATTACGCCCAGAGTACACAAAGACGTTCCTATTTCCAGGATGATACCCCTGACTCACTGTTTCAATGGAATAGTCCTTTCCAACACGTGTTATTTTCGATACCCTTGCCTGATCACAAGGGTTGCCTCCACAGAAAACCTGCACAAGCACATCACGCATTAATCTATCAATTCTTCCCATCCGAATGAACCTCCATATACAATATAATTGGTTGGAAAAAACACTAACCACGGGAAACAGTACCACAGAAGAGCAACGTGAGCAAAAAAATACGAGAAAAACAGGATTTTTCCTCAAAAAGAGATTTACTCTATACGCAACACCTGTTACGTATAGAGTAAATGAACATGCAGTGATGAAAAAAGCAGCCCACATTTCCTTGGCCCCTTTCTTCATATGTATAGGAAAACTTTTGTGAACGATGACTTCAAAAATATACTCAAGGAACACATACACGTCTGACAGTGTCCACCAATCGAGTTGGCTCGAAATACAGTATGTCGAGTATACTTATGAGTATGAGAGCACTTTTTTCATTTGTTTCACTTCTCGTCGTTATTGGTTTGATTGCGTGGTTCTCTGTGAAATCTATGTCACTCACGAGTGAACAGAACGCCGTGCAGAATGACATTTCCACGGGAGTCGTTGATGAACCACAAAACATACTGACACCACTTCAAGATGCTAAGAATGCAAAGGAGTTGATTGAGTCACGAAATCGTCAGTCGGTGGGAGGGATGTAACTCTAACTCTAATTTTAGGACATCCGATGTCCTAAAATTATTCGTAGAAATCAAAAAACTCTGGGAAGAACCCAAAGTTTTTTGATTTTGCGGAGAGGGGGAGATTCGGCGTCCAAATCTAAGTCGTTACTCTCCTAAGATTTACCTGCCCGCGGTTTTCTGGTTCGTCGCATTATGTGAGCGACTCACATCGAAAACCGTTCTCATCTCCCCCTCTCCTCACTCACTACGTTTATTGCGGAGAGGGGGAGATTCGAAACTAACAGTTTCAGTACCCGTTCAGGATATTTTTGTTCGTCTGACGACTCCAAAACTATCTCTGAACAGCTTCGAATCTCCCACGCAGAAATCAAAAAACTCTGGGAAGAACCCAAAGTTTTCTGATTTTGCGGAGAGGGGGAGATTCGAACTCCCGGTACGGTTGCCCGTACGCTACCTTTCCAAGGTAGTACATTAAACCGCTCTGCCACCTCTCCGTTCACTATTCTAAACTATGTCGCCCTCCTCGTGTTTCCACGAGGAGTAGTGTAACCCATTTGTGTGAAAAATTGAAAGGCGGTATCGTAGTAGGTATATGTTGAAACACCTATACCTCATGCTCATTGCGACCTTTGTCTTTGGATTTGTGAGTGGTGTCATCCTGTTTCTCTATAACAACGCGAGTGGAGGGAATGGAGATGTTGTGCTTGATGATGCAACAATTTCTATAACAGCATACCGTTACGGAGGATGTGAGCGTGCTGGTGGGTGCCCCCTGTATCGTATTTCTAACGACGGTACCTACACATACATGATGTGGGGTGCTGCGAACGAAGAAGCAC
>DALYES010000020.1:0-10650 GCA_031972435.1 Minisyncoccota bacterium | reverse complement strand
ATCGTGAGCAATTACCAGAGGAGTGCAGAAATGGGTGGGGTTATTCATTTGCTTGTTTTTGTAACATGTTCACGTATACTTATTTCCACCCACGCGCGGTTAGCTCAGCTGGTAGAGCATCACATTGACATTGTGGGGGTCACAGGTTCAAGTCCTGTATCGCGCACTTTTACTAAAACAGTCAGACCGTGTGTCTGGCTTTTTTAGTAAACAGTCGCCCAGGACTTGAAGACCGTGTGAGAAATTTTGCGAGTAATTGGAAAATTAGGACATCCGATGTCCTAATTTTGGCATACTCTTCCCATAGCATTCTTCCCAATCTTTTTGTATAGTGCTCATATGAAAATCCTCAGCATCGAGACATCGTGTGACGAGACCGCGGTGAGCATCGTGGAAGCGGAAGGTGATTTTCCGCGTGCCACATACAAAATACTCGGCAATGCGCTTTTTTCTCAAGTGGATATTCACCGTGAGTTTGGGGGAGTCTTCCCTGCGATTGCGAAACGTGAACATGCGAAGACTTTGGTACCGATGCTCATGCGCGCGCTAGAAGAGGCTTCACTTCTTGAAGCGCGCACACATGAACTCTCTCCCGAAATGACGGAAACACTTCAGACCATTCTCTATCGTGAGCCAGGGCTCGGAGATGCGTTTACTACATTTTTGAGCGAGTATGAGGTACCACACATCGACCTCGTCGCAGTGACGAGTGGCCCCGGCCTTGAGCCAGCACTTTGGGTGGGTATCAATTTCGCACGTGCACTCTCGTACGCATGGCAGACACCTCTCGTTCCGATCAATCACATGGAAGGACACATCCTCTCATCAATTTTCACCACTGATGTCATACCGCCAATTTCATTTCCTGCGCTCGCACTCCTCATTTCCGGAGGACATACAGAGCTCGTGGTTATGAAGGATTGGCTCCACTTTGAAAAAATAGGAGAGACGCGCGACGACGCTGTTGGAGAGGCGTTTGACAAGGTCGCGCGTATGCTCGGGCTTCCGTACCCTGGGGGACCAGAGATTGGCGCGCACGCACGGAGGGCGCGCGCAGACAACCTCCCCGCTTTTGCCACACTCCCTCGCCCAATGATAGATACAGATAATTTTGATTTCTCATTCTCGGGACTCAAGACTTCCGTGCGTTATGCAATTGAAGGTAAGGTACTCACGACAAATGATGTCGATGCAATAGCACGTGATTTCGAAGATGCTGTCACCGCGGTTCTCCTCAAAAAAGCACAGCGCGCTATTGATACACACAACATCCACACACTCATCGTTGGTGGTGGAGTGTCCGCAAATACTTACATCAGAGAAACTTTCACCGCATTCTTCACACGCGAATACCCCGACCTCGCCGTCTACTTCCCTCCTCAAAATCTCTCAACCGACAACAGCGTGATGATTGCCCTCGCTGGCCACTCGAGAATGACATCCGCCCATATGTACAACAAAGAGGACAACCTCAAAGCCGACGGAAACCTCACACTCTCATAACCACTGTCTCACATGGACGACGTCCGACGTCGTCCTTTCAATCAGTACGACCTTAAAAGCCAGCACATTGCTGGCTTTTTGTTATCCCTAAAAACCTCCGGCTTCAGCCGGAGAGTACGTTTGAAGGCAACGCGTATACTAAAGCCGTCCGGCAGGACGGCTTTAGTAATAACTATCAATACGTATGCGAAAACGTACGATTAAAACACTATCACATTGCTATTACGAGATGAAGTATCACCTCGTGTGGACTCCAAAGTATCGAGGAAAGGTACTGGGAGCACAAAAGGTAAAAGATGAATTACGTCGCACCTTTGAATCAATAACCAAGTATAAGCACTGGGATATCATTGAACTTAATATACAAGAAGACCATATACACATGGTACTCGGAGCATCCCCCCGAGATTCAGTCTCATACATGATGCAGATACTGAAAGGTAAATCATCTGCATGGCTCAAGAAGAAGATTAAACGAGCACATGGACTCTATGAAAAAGAATCACTCTGGGCACGAGGATACTTTGTCTCAACGATTGGTATGGATGAATTCATCATACGAAGGTACGTACGTCACCAACACGAACACAATCAAATTGACCAACCATCGTTATTCAATAAGTTACTCTCCTAAATACAGCAACGAAAACGCCGGCTTAAGCCGGCCTTTTCCAAAGCCACCGGACCTAAGTCCGGTGGTCGGTTACTATGCGCCACTCACTTTATGATGGCACGTTTTCGTGCTACTATCGCGTAATCATGAACGAAGAAACGAAACAAAATAGTGGTGCTGTGGCACCCGCTATCC
Source organism: Minisyncoccota bacterium (assembly GCA_031972435.1). Classification (GTDB taxonomy): domain Bacteria; phylum Patescibacteriota; class Minisyncoccia; order Phycocordibacterales; family UBA918; genus Damh-18. The sequence continues at coordinate 8,339 of DALYES010000020.1, read as the reverse complement.
CCGAGGTATTTCTGAAACCTTACTCCGCTCCGGAGAATGAGGAAAAAATGTACGCACTGTGGGAGGAATCGGGGTACTTCAACCCTGATACCTGTATCAAGGACGGTATTGCTGATGCAGAAAAAGAACCATTCTCTATCGTGCTTCCTCCACCAAACGTCACGGGTACACTCCACATGGGGCACGCTGCAATGCTCGCGATTGAGGACATTCTCGTTCGGTACAACCGTATGCAGGGGAAGCCAACACTCTGGCTTCCCGGTACCGACTCCGCTGCAATCGCCACACAATCGAAGGTTGAACGAATGATATACAAAGCAGAAGGAAAAAGTCGGTACGACCTCGGTCGTGACGAGCTCCTCCGTCGTGTGGACGCATTTGCTGAAGAGAGCAAAGACACCATCATCAATCAGACAAAGCGCATGGGATCTTCACTCGACTGGAGTCGCTACGCATTTACCCTCGATGAGGATCGCTACCACGCGGTGACCACCGCCTTTAAGCGCATGTATGACGCAGGGCTCATCTACCGAGGTGCACGTATTGTGAACTGGGACCCGAAAGGACAGACCACTATTTCTGATGATGAGATTGTTTATGAGGAGCGCACCGCAACGCTCTACACGTTCACCTACAGCAAGGACTTCCCCATTCCAATCTCCACCACTCGTACCGAAACAAAAGTCGGTGATACCGCTGTGGCTGTCCACCCCGACGACGAACGGTACAAGGCGTACATTGGCAAGGAGTACGATGTTGTCTTTTGTGATGTGCCCCTCCACATCAAAATTGTTGCTGATGAACACGTTGAAAAAGAGTTTGGTACGGGAGCGCTCGGTGTCACCCCTGCACACAGCCAAGTGGACTGGGAGATTGCTGATCGTCACAACCTCGCGCGCCCACAGGTCATCAACGAATACGCAAAAATGACCGTCGATGGTCGCCTCAATGGTATGAAAGTTGGTGAGGCGCGCGAGGCAGTTGTCGCATGGCTCCGTGAAGAAGGATTACTTCAGAACGAAGAGACTATTCCGCAAAATGTTTCCACTGCAGAACGTACCGGCGCTATTATCGAACCCCTCCCAAAGCTCCAGTGGTGGATTGATGTGAATAAAGAATTCATCATGGGACATTCAGAAATAGCGGGTGTGCGGGAAGGCGATACCGTGACACTCAAAACACTCATGCACTCCGCGGTGAGTGGTGGTGACGTTGCGATTTTCCCTGACCGTTTTGTTCGTGTGTATGACAACTGGATTAACAATCTCCGCCCGTGGTGTATTTCCCGCCAAATTTGGTATGGGCACCGTATTCCAGTCTGGTACAGACCTACCTCACAGTCATCTTCATCTGCTTCGTTTCGGGGCCCCGATGCCTCAGTCACCGTATCACCACATACGTCTCCTTCGTCATCTTCCCCGAGCCTCGCACCTGAAGCGCCTGTAGGGTATTCTGAATTGGAAATATACTGCGGTACCGAAGCGCCTCAAGGCGAAGGATGGGAGCAAGATCCAGACACACTCGACACGTGGTTCTCTTCTGGACTCTGGACATTCTCAACACTCGGTTGGCCGAATGCAACAGCGGACTTGAAAAAGTATCACCCCACGACTCTCCTTGAAACTGGATACGACATCATCTTTTTCTGGGTCGCGCGTATGGTGCTCATGAGCACCTTCCTCCTTGGCCAAGTACCGTTTAAACATGTGTACCTCCATGGGCTCGTACGTGATAGCAAAGGGAAAAAAATGTCGAAGTCGCTCGGGAACGTCATGGACCCACTCGATATGATTGAAAAGTATGGTGCGGACGCGACTCGACTCTCACTCATCATTGGAGCTGCACCCGGAAATGATGTGCCACTTGCAGAAGACAAGGTGCGTGGGTACAAACATTTTGCAAACAAAGTATGGAACATCAGCCGATTCATTCTCACGAGCACAAGTGATGTTGATTTTAGCACTCCACCTTCCCTTTCATCACGTGACACAGAAATACTCGCCACACTTTCGAGTACCCTTACCGAAGTTTCCGCTGGAATCGAAAAGTACAACCTCTACCTCGCTGCAGAAAAAATGTATCACTACATATGGCACGAACTCGCGGATGTTATTCTCGAGGAATCAAAACCGATTTTGAGTGGCGATGATGCGCAGGCAAAGTACGCGAGACAGTATGTACTGAAGGAATGTCTCGTCACGGTGGTCAAGGTACTGCACCCCTTCATGCCATTCGTCACCGAAACTATCTGGCAACATCTTCCAAAAAATATCCTTGGGGATGAGCGAGACATACTGATGGTTGCCACCTGGGCAAAAAAATAGGAACACTGGCACATTTGGCTTTTCAACCTCCGCGATGAAATCGCGGAGGTTTTGCCTATTCCAAATGATATACTATATATTGATGAATTCGATGAATTTTGCAATTGCTTTTCTTGCAGGACTTGTCCCTGCGCTTTTTTGGTTGTGGTTTTGGCTCCGCGAGGACAAAGCACACCCCGAGCCAAAGGCACTACTCGCCACTTCATTCATCGCAGGTATGCTCATTGTTGCACTCGTCCTCCCCCTCCAAGAATTTGCAATGAAACGGTTCACTGGCGATAATCTCATCTTCGTGTGGGTCATTATAGAAGAAATTCTCAAATATTCAGCCGCGCTCATCGTCGTCCTTTGGAACAGAGCTGTTGATGAGCCCATCGATGCGATTATCTACATGATAACCATTGCTCTCGGTTTCTCAGCGCTCGAAAATGCGCTCTTTATCTTTAATCCCCTCGAAGATGGGGATATTATAAATTCATTCCAGACAGGTAATTTTCGTTTCCTTGGTGCAAGTTTGCTTCACGTTCTCGCTTCAGGCACCGTCGGTATCTCGATGGCCCTCTCATACTATGCACGTAGTTGGATTAAAATTCTTTCCGCGACATTCGGATTGTTCGTCGCTATTATATTGCACGCACTCTTTAACTTCTTTATAATGGATGCAAACCCTAACACTATTCTTACAGTGTTCATGTTTGTGTGGATGGGTATCGTTGTCCTCTTTATACTCTTTGAAAAAGTTAAATTACTAGAAAAAAATCATCGTCACGTATTATGAACAAAAAACCATCATTTCTCGAACGTATTACTGGATCAATTAAGCTTGATACATCAACAGATGATGGTTTTGGCGATACCGCACGCGATTTTCAAGGCCCCGCAACCATAGAGGACAATTCAATTGATCAAGATACATGGCGACAGCAAGATGAAGAAGAGCAAGATGGTGAACTTCCAATTGATATGTACCAAACACGTGATACCGTGGTCATACGTGCCCTTGTCGCGGGTGTGAGTCCTGAGGACCTCAATATTTCAATCACTCGTGATATGGTGACTCTCAAGGGACTCCGTGAAGAAGTACAAGAAGCCCCCGATGAGGACTACTACCACCGTGAGCTATTTTGGGGTTCATTCTCACGCTCTATCGTACTCCCTGAGGAGATTGTCATTGATGAAGCGGAGGCACGAGAAAAACACGGACTGCTTGAAATTATTTTGCCAAAACTCGACAAGGGACGGAGCGCGAGATTGACCGTAAAGAGTCATCACCCTGTAAAATAACACGAGACACGAACATCCCACATCCTTTCGCCAGTTGGCGAAAGGATGTGGGATTTTGATTTCACATAATCTCAACAAGCATTGCTGCGTGATCTGACACCTCATCGGGTAGTACTTTGAAATTTTTTACTGATACTCCCTGGCTCACAAATACGTAATCTGCAAACTTCTCTGGCTTCGTGTAGTAACTCGTGCGTGTTGAGGTTATACCATACTCATGAATCAAGTTTCGCATTCCTGTTCTTTCAATGATGTGCACACTTTCTGTACTGGGAAGTAAGTTAAAATCACCACAGAGCAGTACGTCACCTTCAAGAGTTTGTATAAAATCAACAATATTTTGTGACTGCTGAAGACGTTCCTCTGAATCTCCCTTCCCTTTTCCATTCCAAAGGCCATGAAAATTGATGACGGTCGTCATTGTGCCGTCATTCATGAACGTGACGTACTGAATATTTCGAGCATGATTACCAATATCACCATTAGGAATGTACCCACGCTCCTTATAGACAAATACATCACCAGAGCCAAGAATGTCTATACCTCTCCGCACAAGCATCATGAGCCCGTAGTGTTCAAGATGGTGCGGATGAAAAAAGTATTGGTACTCGGGGAGCGTACGAGCGATGTCTTGCATTCCTTCCACCATAATATCTTCATGCTTAATTTCAAGATTTCCTGCTTTGGCCCCCTCGAGATGCTCGTATGGTGCAGACCAAATTTCTTGAAAGCAAAATATATCAACGTCCTTTGCTTGCGCGGAAATGAAATTGAGGAAATGCTCCTTTCCCGCGCGCCCACCCCATGTATTGAGTGATAGGATTTTCATGAAAGAAAGTATAGCAGATTTGCAAAAACCGGCTCGGCGTTCGCTCGTAATTCACTGACGCTCACATTTTATGAGGGGCGGGCTCGGCGCAAATCACATCAATATTTTTGTTCGTTTCACTCCAAAAATATTGTGTGGTTCCTGCCCTGCCTCGGCTTCGCCTCCGGCTTTCGAGCTGTGCTGAGGGGCGGGCTCGGCGCAGGTTTCTAAGTATTTTGTTTCCTAATCGACTTACAGTCGCTGTAAACCTTACAGGATTCCGTTTAAGTTGTATGAAATTTTACAAAATTTCGACAACCTCCCAAAACATATTGTTTTGGCCTTGTGGATACTTTGTATCGCTTCACTCGCAGAGATATCTCACAAGGCCTTGCGAAGCTCCATGTGTTCGCTTCTCACCTCCTGCCCTGCCTCGGCTTTCGAGCTGTGCTGAGGGGCGGGCTCGGCGCAGGTCACTAAGTATTTTGTTTCGTTGCCTCACAAAATACTAAGTGCCTCCTGCCCTGGCTCACTCGTGACAGAGTCACATCGTTCCGCCTTTCGAGCCCGCACGTAACGTGCCTATGCACGTTACTCCCTCAGCACAGCATATTAAAACCACCCAATTTTGGGTGGTTTTAATATGCTGTGCTGAGGGGCGGGCTCGAACCGCCGACCCTTTGTTCTTCAGACAAATGCTCTACCAACTGAGCTACCTCAGCGAATGAGAAACCAAGCGCAAAAGTTTACTTTTGCATTTGAGTTTCGAGTGAAGCTGCGGGAAGATTTCTCTTACCTCAGCGAATGAGGAATCAAGCGCAGGATTCTTCCTGCATTTGAATTCCGAGTGATGCTGCGGAAAGCTATGCTTACCTCAGCGAATGCAGAAATACTGGGAGTTTCCTCTGCCCCCAGAAAATCTGCTCACTGATAGTAGCATATTTTACAAATGAGTACAGGCGCCAATCCTGTGACTAACTACAGTGTTGGAAGTATATTATCAAGTCCTTTGAGCCCTGGAATTTCTCCAACACCTTGCCTGAACAAATCATAGTTAGCCCCAAATGCATTGAAGTACGGTTCGAGAAAGTAAAAGTAAATAGCAAATGGAAGTCCGACGAGCATCCCGTACCACACGAGACGTATCCAAAATGTAATCATGTCATATCGATACATCTTACTGAGCATTTCGTTGTTTTCTTTCGCTAGACGAGCATTCTCTTTAAGAAGTTCGAGCATCTCCATGTGGGTTTCCTTTTCTTTCTCAGACATATACATACAGTATATCAGAATACCTCTGCACAATTATGCCTGTGCGGGTATAAAATGTGTCCACAAAAATTGACATTTTACGTTATGCATTATATAGTATATTAAATTAGTTCTTCACTTTTCATCGATGAAAGGAGTGCTTGATGAAGCATAATCATACTAAATCAGTCGAACCGAGGGGGATAAAGATTCACCATTATTATGAACCTTTACTCATTCCCATGCAGAGATTCGACGACACTCGTCCAACAGGTAAAGGAATTCCGAAGAAAGATTTTTCGCTCAAGCTTCATTTACTTGCGAACGTCCTCGGATTTGCCACATACCTCGTTTACACTTTTGAGGTCAAAATCGATAATGAATGGTTTCCGGTCACATCCGAAAAAACTTTTCTAAAGGGTACGAGATGGTATGGAGGTACCGTATTCACCCACAAAGAAGCCCTCGAAATGCATCCAGCATCATACTCACCGTATATCGCGAGATACAAAGGAAAAAAATTGGTAAGACCTCCAGGAAAATCCATCATGTGGATAATTCCTACTGGTGTCGGGACACAGCCGAGAGTCCACTGGGAACCATTTAGGGAGGGTGACACTCACCACCCCATGGAGAGGAAATGAAATCGCTGAAAGCCCTAGGTTTGACACCCTAGGGCTCGTTTTATTTTTACTTTTTGAAAGAGTGAAAATAATCGCTCCGCTTGGCACATGCTAAAACCCTGACGCAGGTCAGGGTTTTAAACGCATGTGCCCCTCAATGTAGCTATATGGAACCAGATTAAGGAAGAATTGAGAGAATGGTTGAATTTGCGTGAAAGTATCCTTGTCATAAATCTGTCGACAAGCAAATAGTATTGTGGTACTGTTCGAAACAGTTTATGAGGTCAATGAGACCCATAAGTTCCCCGTCAATCAACCCAGGAGACACACATGGCTGAAAACGCAACGATCACCAACCTGCTCGGCAAAGACCTTGCCGGATTCCAGGTGGTCAAAATGACCGAGGCTTTCGATGTGGATGATGATGGTCGAAAGACCAAATCCATCGGATACTTCAAAGACCACAATATTGCGAAAGCATTTATTGGGCAGGGCTCGCACAAGGGCGTCAACGATGTCATCATTTTGACCAATGGGAAAGTCGGTCTCGTTATTAACGTCAATGAGGTTGTGAGTCTCATCGATGACGAGGTTGCAGTGCTCAAAATCAAGGAACGAGCTGCCGCAAAACTCTCGCCCGAAGAACGCATGGTTCTCGGACTCGGTTGACGTTTTTCTTTTGCAATACACCCTACGCCACGAGCGGCACTCCACCATTCTCGCTTTACGGCGGTGGGGTGTTTTCTTTTGGTTCCAACACCAGCCAATTTATATAAAAAATACCAACACCTGTTTTCAAAAACTTGGAACCACGAAACACCTTCAAGAATAAAGATATTATCTCTTTGAATATTCAATTTTCTACTTTGGTGCCCTAGGTAGGAATCGAACCTACATCTATCCCTTAGGACGGGACTGTTCTATCCATTGAACTACAAGGGCAAGTGAGCAAGGGTATGAAAACACTTTTTCATACAGCTTGCGAGCGCAGACCTTGTATGATTTTCTCATACAAGGGCAAGTGAGGTGGAAAATGGAAGTATATTTACATTTTATCACCGAATGTAGTCCTTGTATGTGTTTCTCATACAAGGGCAACGTGGTTACTGTATCACAAAAACCCTCGGCACCGAAGGTGCCGAGGGTTTTTACGAGCACTACTACACTCCAAGCAACTCCTTAATCTTCCCTTCGTCAAAACCAACAATGACATCGTCTCCGATACGAATAACTGGCACACCCATCTGCCCTGTCATATCTACCATTTCCTTTCGCTTTTCAAGATCAGTTGCAACGTTATAGTCTTGAAACGCTACATTGTTCGCAGTGAAAAAGTCCTTTGCCGCATGGCAAAAATGACAGGTTGGAGTGCTGTAAATCAAAACATTTTTATCCATAAAAATAACTTATGTTAAATAAAGTCCAAAGAGTATATCACACAAAGTGCGCGTCCAGAAATTTTGCGAAAAATCTATCTCTGTACGTACTACCAGAATTTAAAGTGGCTCCAAAATGATTCTGACTCTGTTGTCGAATCTGATGGTTTAGTTGTATCACTCTCTTCATTTGGCTGTTTTGCCTCACCTGTAAATATAACCACCTTTTCACCCTCTCGTACGACATCAAATCGATTACGTAACTCTTCTTCAATACCACGGTCATTTTTTAAATACTCAACTTTTGCATCAAGTATTTCTGCCTGCTGTTTCAGTTCCTCAAGCTCATGTTCACGAGCACTGAGCTTAACTCCCATGTCATGCGCGACTGTGTACCGATGGTACACAGAAACTGAAAGAACGATAGTACAAAAGACGAGCACGGCAATGACCGGCCATGAGTACAGAATGTTTCGAATTTTGCGCTTTTCATGAAAATCAAACATGTGCTATTATTGTACACTATGAGTTTCTTATTTCACAAAAAAACAAAGGTCGCTATTAAATGGATTTGGTCAGTTATCGCTGTTATTATTGCAGTAAGTATGATTTTTGCATACTCAGGAGGTACAGGGATGTAAGAAAAAGCTCGGGGAGCGTGAAGCGTTCCCCG